>JAAYRN010000025.1 GCA_012518765.1 Bacteroidales bacterium | reverse complement strand
TTCTTAATACTAACTAAACTTAATCGTTTATATGTTATATCTTTCAAATCAGATTTAGTTTCAACAGTCGTTTCTAAATGATGTCTAAACCAATAATCTCCTATTGCTATTTTCTGCACTCTAAATAAATTCGGACTGATAATTGCTTTATTGCTTGGGTCTAATAAGTCCGTTTCATTGGGATTAAATCCTGTTTTTTCATTTGGGAAAACAAACATTTCGTTTTGCTTCATGGTAAACAAAAACTCCCAACCCAAATGTTGATTATATGTTTTATCAATTACCGGTAAACCCTCATTAATACGCGCTACTGCCTCATAAAACGAAACAATATTTTCTTGTAATTCATACTTAGTCTCTCCATTGTCATCTACTACTGTTTGCCCTTTTTTATCCAAAACAGGCGAACGATATACTGCAACATGATGATTATTTCCCGTACTCACAAAATCAACAGGAATTTTATTGCCTCGTTTATTTAAAATATCATTACCCAAATGATCCTTTTTGTAATGCAAAGGTTCGGCATTTTTTACTCCGCTTATCTTTACTCGTTTAATTGAAATTCCTTTTTCTTTATTAAGCCAAATCGGATTTTTATCTAAATCTGAAAAAGCTTTTTTAGGGTCATTATCAAATTGCTCTAATCTGTCTTTCAATATTCTTTTAATACCTTCATCTAAAATTTTCTCTATTAATTTTTCATTTTTAAAGTTCTCAGGTGTAATATCTTTTCGGATAGAATAATTATCTTCCAACCAAACTAATTTTACTTTTTCGGGAAGTTTTTTTGTTTTTCCTTTATTTAAATAAATTGGTGTTTTACTCAAAGCATTTTTACCTGTAAATGCCTTTTTAGAATCATTGTCATTTACTGCTAATCTTTCTAATAATAATTTTCTGTATAAAGGATTTGAAACTTTATCTATAGTTTCTTTATCAAATTTTGCATTGATTTTTTCTTCTTTGCTTTCGTAATAACGATATTTTCCATAAACCGTTTCCTTGTGTAGTTGTCCTCTTGGGGTTTTTACGATTTGCCCTTTTATGGTTCTTTCTTTGCCGTCCTTATCTTTTACAATTGAGGTTACTTCATTTTTGGCTTTATTAATGTTTTGAGTAACAACTTTATTTTTAGCCTTATGCGAAATCAGCACATTTTCCAAATGTTCTTTGGCAACTTGACGAAAATTAGGCATGGGCTCTTTAAATATTCTTTTTTTATTGCCGTTATCGTCTGTTAAAGTAATGGTTTCTTTTTCTTCTATACCTAAAACATCACGGGTTGAAATTTTAAGGTCTGATGTTTCAATTGACTTTCTATCACCCGTATTACTAATTCCTTCATCGTATTCATCTTTTCTTCTTGCATTTAAATTATTCAAATACTGTATAAAACTTCTTTTTGTAAAAGCAACTGTCAAAGCATCCATGGCATGATGACGATGGTCGTTTCGTTTTGTCCAATCTTTAATTACTTCTACTTGTTGTCCATACTTACGCTCTTCCATTTCTGTAAGTCCCAATTCTCTGTATTTAGGAAGATTCAATTCTTTCATCACATTAATTAAATCCCAATCTTCACGTAACCTGTTTGTAATATTTCCCGAAGTAGAAACCACAGAGCGGGTTATGTTAAATAGCATTTCTTTCGCTTTTTTAGCAATGTATTGGCTTTCTCTCAAATCTCTTTCTATAAATCCGTCTCCGATTTCAGATTCTTTTTTAAGTAGCTTTTTATATTTTGCTTTGGAAATTCCTTCTTCTGGTTTATCTTTAGACCAAGTTTTGTTTAACGAGGTTATTCGACCTACATACTTCTCCAAATCTTCATTGCTAAATTTGCTTTCTATATAATCATATGCTGTTTGGTTACCTTTATCTAAGTTGGTTTCACGATACACAATTGTTTTATTAGAAAAACTATTGTCAAACAATCGAGATTGTGGAATAATATGTTCAATATCTACTTGTTTACTAAATAAAATTTCCCTTGGAATATACTTATCTGTATATAAATCTTTGTAACCATTATTCTTTAATTCTTCATATAAACGATAGCGAATAATATCGTTTCGGGTTGGGTTCTTAATGCTAAACTCTGTTTGTAGTATATTGAAAATCTTTTCATGAGCTAATTTTCCCGCATTAACACTAACTGTCATTTCTGCTCTTTCTTTAGCATTTTTCTTTAGTTCACGTGCTAATTCAATACGAACTTCATCAAAACGAAAATTTCTTTCTTTCCCTTCTGCCTCTAATTGGTCATTTTCCTTGTCAATCAATGTATTAACTACATTAACCATTTGATTAAGAATTTTTTCTACTACAGGCTGGCGTAAACTATTCTTTTTTAAGGGTTCTAATTTATCATCTAATTGTCTATTTTCTATTTCTTCCTTGGTTAAAGAATGCTTAGAATGACGATAACCTGCTAATTCACAAGCCATACTAAATTGATTTTCTTTAATAAATGGATAAATATTCCGCATTGCTTTGGTTGAAAGATTACCATAATCATCTTGCAATGAAACATTAGCTAAAATCTGACCGTGTTCTTTTGTAAAACCAAATTTCTTTTCTAACAACTTATATAAAGTCTCGTTTCCACTTTGGGAATTATCACTTTCGTACGAGTACAACAAATGCCATAATTGATAAGACTTTTGGTTTTCAAAATCCTTTCCATCTAACTCTGCATCAAATTCTAAGATTTCAGTATCAATTTTTAACACTTGAAAAATATCTCGAACCATATTTTTTATTTCAATAGCAGAAATTTTTAATTCGTCCAATTCAACTTCATCTTTATTTGATTTTACTTTTAAAATTTCTTTTACATCATAACCTTCTGTTTCTAAAATCTTTAAATACGCTTCATACAATGCCTTATTGGTGCGATTGCCTTCTAACTGACTGTAATTCATTTCCCAGTCAGTAGGTTTGTAACCTAATAACTCTATGATTTTATTAGCGTTTAAATTACCTTTAAAGTTTAATTCATCAAACAAAAGTTGCTTTGACTCTAAATCAAGAACAAATATTTCTTTTTCTTCTTCAAAAAGACTTGCCTGATTGTCTTGTTTTACTGTGCGTTTTTTATTGCCCTTTTTGCGTATTACTACATTATTTAGATTTTGCCAAATTTTAAATTCTTGAAACAAAAATGAGGATTTTGGAGCAACACGTAATCCAATTGTCTTTTTCTTGCCATTTATTTCTATTTCCTTGCTTTCAAACTCACAAAAACTAATTAAACCTTTTTGAGATTTCAGTTTTCTTTGATAAAAAATAACGATGTCTCGAATTTCTGTTTTAAGTTTTTCTGTTAATTCGGAATGATACTTAGATTGGGTTTCCCATATTTTCTCAAATTCATCTAAATAATCCTGACGATAAAACACCTGATTTTTTAAAGGAGTATGACGATTTTCCTTGATTTGTTGATACAAATATTGACCAACAGTCTGTTTATTGAAGAACAATTCCTTACTTCTATCTGAAATTGCCCCAAGATAACCACTTGAATTATTTAAATTGTTATTTATTTCTGTTAAGACAAAAGCAACTTCCTCTTTTTCAAGCTGTTTGAAAACCGCCTCGCTTCGCCATTTATATTCTTGTAATTTCTTTTGTTGCCTTTTAGTTAACTTTATAGTTTTCTCGTTTTTCAAATCTTCATCTAAATCTTTAATTTCCGCAGTATTAAAACCGTATGTTTTCCAAAATAAGGCAGAAGTAGCTTTTTGCCCTTTCCCTTTCAGTTCATCATAAAAACTATCGGTTAAAATTTCAGGATAGATTTGTTTTTGGAAATTCCATACTTTGTCAAATTCAGTCTGTAAATCCGACCTATAAAAATCAGGTATTGATTTTTTTCCTTCCATCAATCGTTGAAAAACTAATTGTCCGGGAGTTATATTTTCTTCATAAAGTTGCTTTGCAACTGCCATTCCATCAATAATTTGCCCATCTTCTTCATTTTTCACCTTTCGGGAACTTCTATATCCACGTTTTTTATTGATTGCCAACAGTACACGAGCTAATTCTTCTTTTTCAATCCTTTCAGAAGCAGATTTTGCTCTTAACTCCCAAGTTTGATGGGTTGTATTTTTACCATTTTCCGTAAGAATAGTATTATGTCCAATGATATTTGCATTTCTCAAAACTTCGATTAAATTTCTCCTCCTGTCTTGATAGCGATTGAGGTTTCGCCTTGCTCCTCGTTTTAATGTCCTATCTTTGTTTATTGAAAAGGATTTTCCCTTTTCAAAATTACTCTGCTCGTCAGTAGTTAAAGGGTTTACTCGTACTCCGATTTGCTTAATTTCTGAGTTCTCAAAACTTTCATCTTCAATAACATACGCCCACCCTATTGAGTTGGTACCTAAGTCTAAACCTAATATTTTTTTCATACTCTATATTTTTGCGAAAAGATTTTCACAAAAATAGTCTTTTTTTTCAAAAAAATACACTTTGTATAAAAAATAATTATACCTTTGCAGTACAAAAAATTAAAGCAATTCACAATAAGGATTATTCCGTTGTGAAAACATTTACTACGGGGTGTCTACCAAGACATCTCGTTTTTATTTGTACCCAAGCAATTGAAAAATTTACGCTGTAAATTAAAAAAAATGAAAATATTTTTGAATTACATTCAAATAATATTTATTTTTGCAAATGCTTATTTTAAATCAAGTTAAATTTTATAGAAATGAAAAATAATAAATTATTACGTGTGTTGTGTTTGCTTGTGTTGTGTTTCTCGTTTTCAACACTATCTGTTCAAGGTCAAAGCAAAGAAGGCAGCAAGAAAAAATCAAAAGCTCCTGTTATTCAATTTGATAAAACCACACACAATTATGGAAACATCATGCAAGGCGATGACGGAGAATGCGAATTTAAGTTTAAAAACACCGGCAAAGAGCCTTTAATTTTAACCAATGTATATTCTTCCTGCGGCTGTACGGTGCCTGCTTGGCCCAAAGAACCCATTATGGGAGGAAAAACAGAAGTTATCAAAGTCAAATACAACACTTCGCGATTGGGAACTATCAACAAAAGAGTTACCGTAATATCCAATGCCGAAAATGGAACTATTGAATTGTATATCAAGGGTAATGTATCGGCAAAACCCGCTGAAACTCTTCCCGAAAAATCACAAAGTCCCGTAGAATCTAAGCAAACATCTAAACAACCTTTTTAAGAGAATATTTAATTAAATATGTTGAATAAGAATGGTTTAATAATGCTATTAAGCCATTTTTGTTTGTTGAAAATAAATAAATAGAATCGATATGAAAAATAAAATTGTAGCAGGAAACTGGAAAATGAACAAAACATTTTCGGAAGCCGAAGAATTGTTAGTTGCTGTAGCCGAAGGCATTGACGATATGCCACTAAACACCGAAATCATTATATGCCCTCCTTTTCTGTATTTAGAAATGGCTGCCGATGTATCGGAAGAAAGTAAATTTTCGGTAGGGGCTCAAAATGTAAGTTCCGAAAAATCAGGAGCATTTACAGGAGAAATAAGTGCGGAAATGATAAAATCGGCAGGAGTCGATTTTTGTATAGTAGGTCATTCCGAACGCAGGGCTCATTTTCAAGAAAGCGATGAAGTATTGGCTACCAAAGTACTTCGTTTATTGGAAAAAGATATAGTTCCTATTTTCTGCATAGGCGAACAATTGAGCGAACGCGAAAAAGGAGAAGAATTTAAAATTGTAGAAAATCAACTAACTAAAGGATTGTTTTATTTAGATAAAGATGCTTTTGAACGCATCATTATCGCTTATGAACCCGTATGGGCAATTGGCACTGGACTTACAGCTACTCCCGAGCAAGCCCAGAAAATGCATGCGCATATTAGGCAATTAATTGAAAAACAATACAGTGTAGAAGTTGCATACAATACCTATATTCTTTACGGTGGAAGCTGTAACAGCAAAAATGCCCTTGAATTATTTTCCTGTCAAGATGTGGACGGAGGATTGATAGGAGGAGCTTCGCTAAAAGCTGAGGAATTTATCGAAATTATCAATGCCGCCGAAACAAGTGTAAAATCAAACTAAGTGAAGTATATAGAAGTTGATTTTCAGGTTCAGCCACCAGAAATAGGCAAGGATATTCTCATTGCCCTGCTTTCAGCAATGGATTACGAAAGTTTTATGGAAACCGACACTGGAATATTGGCATATATTCCCATTTCATTGTTTGATAAGGAAAAATTAGAGCATTTACCTCTTACTGCCGATGCAGCCTTTACATTTACCTATAACATTACCGAAATAGAAAACCAAAATTGGAATGCTATTTGGGAAAACAATTATACCGCTGTGTTAATTGAAAATCAATGTTATATACGTGCTCCTTTTCATGAATCCCGCAAGGATGTGATGTATGAAATAGAAATTGAACCCAAAATGTCGTTTGGTACCGCCCACCACGAAACCACAGAGCTTATGATACGTTATTTATTAACGGAAAACTGTGAACACAAGCAAGTGTTGGACATGGGAACAGGAACGGGTGTTTTGGCAATTTTAGCCTCCATGCGAGGAGCCAATTCCGTAGTTGCCATCGACAACGACGAATGGGCATACTCCAATTGCATGGAAAACATAGAACGCAATCGTATTTCAAACATACACTGCCTATTAGGCGATGCCAAAAACATACCCCATCAAACCTTCGACCTCATTATAGCCAATATCAATCGGAATATATTAATGCGTGATATGGAAATCTACAGCAAGCACATAAATCCCAATGGAATTATATTGCTAAGCGGATTTTATGAAACCGAAGATTTACATCATATAAAAAACAAAGCAAGCCAATTAAAACTGCATTATCACTCTCATAAAGAGAAAAATAAGTGGGTGGCAGCCAAATTTTATCTATAATTGTTTTTAAAAATGGCAAAAAAATGCTACTTTTGCAATGTAATTTATTCATATTTTAACGAAAAGAAAATGATAAAAAAATTATTAGGATTAAGTATTGTATTTTTCTTATTAAACCTTAGTTTACAATCACAAACAAACCCTGTTATTGGTTTAGATTCCTTAAACGAATGTACCACCATTACCATGGGTAAAAAAGCTACAGACGATGGTTCGGTACGCACCTCACACACAGACGACAGCCACCGTACACGTTCCAATATATTCGTTACACCGGCTCGCAAACACGCCCCCGGTTCTACCGTTACCATGTACAAACGTTTGTGGGGCAACGAGAACCCTATGGTAAGTTATAAAAATGATTCTGTGGGAGTTATCCCTCAAGTTCCTTATACATACGCTTATTTCAACTCCGCATATCCCTGTATGAACGAAAAACAATTGGGCATAGGCGAGTCGACTTTTGGAGGCAGAGCAAGCCTAAAATCAGACATAGGACTTATTGATTGTCAACGCTTATGTACCTTGATGTTGGAGCGTTGCTCTACGGCACGTCAAGCCATTACTGTTGCGGGCGAATTGCTAAAAGTATACGGCTGGATAGATGCAGGCGAATGTTTAACCATTGCCGATAAACAAGAAGTGTGGCACTTAGAAATAATGGGAGCAGGCAAGGGAAACAAAGGAGCTGTTTGGGCTGCTCAACGCGTTCCCGATGACCACGTTTCTGTAAATGCTAACGCAAGCACTATCAAAGAAATAGACACAAACGACAAAGAGCATTTCATGTACTCCGACAATGTATTTCAACTTGCTTTGGACAGCGGATGGTGGGACGGTAAACAAACTTTTCG
>JAAYRN010000291.1 GCA_012518765.1 Bacteroidales bacterium | reverse complement strand
GTTTATTGTTGACTCTTATTAAATTAGCTCCTAAATTAATGCTCAATCATCAAAATTATGACGATATGGCAAATTTTATGCTTACTGCTACCATGGGTTTAAATGGATTTGTAGGAATGGGCGTAATACAAGATTGGGCTACTCATTTAATTGGGCATGAACTTACTGCTTTACATGGACTTACACATGGAGTGAGTTTGGCGGTAGTTGGTCCCGCTTTGATGCAGGTTATGCGAAAAGATAAGGAAGATAAGTTGATCCAATATGCTGAAAGGGTGTGGAATATAAAGGGAAAAGATAAAAATGAAACTATAGATACAGCCATAGACTGTACGGAGAAATTTTATCGCTCCTTGGGAATAAAAACCAAACTTTCGGAGCATGGAATAGGGGAGGATACCGTTACTGAAATAGTAAGGCGTTTTACGGAACGAAATACTATATTGGGCGAAAATCAAAATATTACCCCCGATAAGGTGAAGGAAATATTGGATGTATGTAAATAAAATAGTATGATAATAAAGTTTTTAGGTACAGGAACATCACAGGGAGTTCCCATTATTACATGCGATTGCGAGGTTTGTCAGTCTAAGAATTTGAAGGACAAACGCCTTCGTTCTTCTGTTTTGATAGAACAAAAGGGAAGGGTGTTTGTGATTGATACAGGTCCCGACTTTCGACAGCAAATGTTGAGGGAAAAAGTAAAACGTCTTGATTTTGTTTTATTAACCCACGAACACAAAGATCATATTGCGGGTATGGACGATATACGTGCCTTTAATTTTACTCAAAAAGAATGTATGAATGTGTATGCAAACAAGCGTACATGTAAGGCGGTTCGTACAGAGTTTGCGTACGCATTTGAAGAAAATAAATACCCCGGAGCCCCCGAAATTAATCTGTGCGAGATAAATAATGAAGCATTTGTATGTAAAGATATTTCTATACAACCTATTGCATTAAAGCATTTTAAATTGCCTATTACGGGTTACAGAATAGATAATATGGCGTATATTACCGATGCCAGTTTTATTCCCGAAGAAGAAATAAAAAAACTACAAGGATTAGATTTGCTGATATTAAATGCTTTGTGTATAAAACCACATTATTCGCACTTTAATTTAGAACAAGCTATGGCTATAGCCGAACGAATAGGAGCCAAGCAAACTTTGTTTACTCATATCAGTCATGCTATTGGCTTTCACGATGAACGCAATGCTAAGCTCCCATCAAATATCCAATTAGCTTACGATGGATTGAGGGTTGAGATTTGACGAAAGGAGTGAGTCTGAGGACAGAAGACTTGAGACAGAAGTTATAAATCCGTTTATTTGAGTTTACGGCGTTAGTTGTAACCCATTTTTTACTTACAAGTATTCATATCTATAATTTTGTGTAAAAAAAGCATTTATATTGATAAAACAGAAACAAATAATGCTTAAAATCTTCAATTTTAATTGTTTTTAGTTTAAAATCTTTCTTTTTATATATTTGGTTGTTTATCTGTTTTTTCCATTAGGTGTTTTATTCAGATCTACGCAAAGCGTAGACCAGTCTGTATTGCAGTATAAATATCCTGTTTTTTTGTCTACAAGTACTCCGAAAGCAATATTGCCGTACGGACCAAGGTCTCGCCACAACTCCTTGCCTGTATGTGTATCTACACATAACAAACTATAAGTTGCATTTTGATTAGAAACAGAAACAAACAACCTGTCTTTGTAAATATCCATTTTCCCATCAAATGCTGGAGTAGGATTCGATGTTGTATTTTCCCATATTTGCTGTCCTGTTTGTGCATCTAAACAAATTAAAAAAGCAGGATTGCCATAACGAATATAAAGCCGTTCCTCATGATACAAAGGTGGCATATCGGGAAAACTCAAGCCCTCTCTTTGCCATATTAATTCCCCAGTGTGCATATTAAAACAATGAATTGCACGCATAGAAGTAACAACCAGTTTATTATTTTCAATAACAAAAGGCGGTGGTTGAGCTGCAGTTGCATCTGTATCCGTTGTAAATTGTTTGTTTTCCCAAACTATTTGTTTTTTTGTCAAATTATGACAATAAGTATGTACTCGACCATGCACTGCATCAAAATTCCAACCACTTGTTGTAAAAAACAGTAAGGTATCACCATCAGAAGTAATATACGAAGATGGTGGATTTATGCGAATGTTATAATTATCCTCGGCATGGAGTTGCAATATATCTCTTTGTGTACCAGAATACACATCTACCATTGCCAAACGATACCACGACTTGGATAAACCATAACTTATAAAAGCATAATCCTTATCCGCCGACATGTATGGGCAACCTGAATTCGGAATATTTAAATTCCACAATCGTTGTGCTGTGTGTAAACTGTAGGCAAACAAGGATTTACTGTCATAAACAAGAATAATATCTTTGTTTTCTCCCACTACTTTACAACTATTTAGCCTAATGATTTCAGAAACTATAAGATTATTTTGCCACGCAGAGTGTCGTTCTCCAGTTTGCTTATTATAGATACCTATTGTCTGAGAACGGTTTGCCAAAACAATGTATTGGTCTTTTGCTATTTCGTAGTTTCGAAAATAGTCTCCTTTACCATTTGAGTGAAAAAGTGCGTTCCATCGTACTTCCAAATTAGTTGGATATTCTTTAGGTTTTGGTAGCTCTTTATGGCAACCCGATAACACACTACCTTGCAGAGAAATAAGAATTAAAATTATTTTTACTTTATTCATAATAAAGGATTCTTCTAATAATTGCTGATTTCTCAAAGGACAAAAGTACCTTTTTAAATTCTTTTAAAAACCATAAAGCAAAGGTAGAATAATTTTCTTTATTAATGCAAGTTTTTTTTGCTGTTTTTAGTTTGTTTTTTTTATATATTTAGTTGTCTATTAGAAGTGTGTTTATTTTATCGTATTCGGTTTCGCATTTTCTTTTTCTCATAACCTCCTCACAGCTAAAAACAATATGTCTTTTGGTTCATTGGGTTTTGGAGTAATTTTTTCAGTTTTGTATGGAATATTTATACGTATAGTGAAAGCTGATGGCATTTTTTCCCATGAACCATCTTTATAAACTTGTGCAGGATTCCATTGAGGAATAAGATTGAAAACTCGCATAAATTCCTTAGCAATCTTTGTCCTGTAATCATATAGATTTTTTCCTGTGCCTTCCATAAAATATTTAACTTTTCCGGAAGTGTCAAGTTGAACATCTATAATTATATAGCCTTTTTTTAGTTTGGGATTTGCTACTAAACTCAAATCAAGATTTTCATTAAAAAAATGGCGAAATTCCTCTGTTTCTCCCGGCTTATCTCCCAAAATAGAGGGGAAAAGTATTTTTCGTTCAATAGAAGATTTTTCATATTTCACTGTATCTACCTGCCCTTGGAGATAGGAAAAAGTGATAAGAAACATATAGATTGTCAATAAAAATGGTTTCATTTTTTCTTGTTTTTAAATTGCTTACTCTTTGAAAGGCTTTTCAGCTACCGCCGTAAAAAAACTTTACAAAAGTATATTATTTTTTATAAGCAAATGAACTTAATTTTATTTTATAAAATTCTTTTTTTTTCTTCATTCCCAACATTCTAAAACATAGATTAAGTGTTTCAACATCTTTATTTCTTGTAAACTTTGGTGGTTGTGATGCCACTTTCTGTTTTGATTTGTATGAAATAAATTCCACTGTGTAAGTTTTCCGTGTGTAAGGTGCATACACTACCTGAAACAATTTGTCTTTTTATCTCTTTTCCAATGACATCGAATATTCTAATTTCGTTTAATGTTCCGTTTTTATACTGAATGGTTACGTAGTCGGAAGTTGGATTTGGATATACAACAATGTGTTTACTGTCAGTAGTTTCTGTAATGTCGC
>JAAYRN010000290.1 GCA_012518765.1 Bacteroidales bacterium | reverse complement strand
CTTCCAAGCAAAAACGATTTGTAATGTATAAAGCACGTATTATTGTTTTATGGTTTTGTTTTTTTGTCTTTTCGGCTTCGGCTTATGCTCAATCTTATTCGTATAGTGTTGCTATTTCTCATGTTCAAAAAATATCATCCGAAAGCCCTGAATATAAGGATGTATTCCGAAAGTTTACCATTAAGTTACCCAGTGAAATACGTGTTTTTTATACCATTCATATTAAAGTTTATCAGGAAAAAAAGAATCAACATTCTATACTTATTTATTTTCAAGAGGACAGTGTAATAGGAAATAGATATTACCGACAACTTACTTTGGGCGACTTGTTTTTTCCTAAGCGAATTTTTTTGAATGGATATTTATTTACTAACGATACAAATGTATTTGATATAAGGATTCAAAACAGACAAATTTTTGAAAATCAAACACTTGTAGATACAGTTATAACAACCCCTTGTGATACATTATTGTGGAATCATAAAATAGAATACATACAATTTTATTTCGATGAACAGCTATCGGAAAAATTAGAAGAGAGAATCAAGAAAATTGACTCTTATCATCAAAATGATAGTCTTTTTCTGCATTGGCACAAAGAGTTAGATAAGTTGAATTTATCAAATATAGATTTACTGCCTATTTATAAGTTTACTCTTCAAGATATTGAAGACGAGGCAACTAAATACATAGATAATCAGTTTGAAAATTTGCTAACAATTTCTAAATTAGATAACTCGGAATATTTAAGAAAAATATCCACACTTTTTTATCGTATACGTACAGTTAAAAATCATTTATCTGCTTACTTACCCTTGATGGATAGCTTGTTGTATGAAAAAGGAAGGGAATTTGAAAAACAAGAAAACTACGAACGGGCAGTTTATTACTACAAACGTTCGTTGGACTATAATCCCAATCATATCCAATCTACATTAGCATTATCTAATTTTCATACACTACAAAAACAGTATGATAAATCTATTGAGTTGATTTCTAATTTGTACAAAGATACTTCGTTACAAATAGAAAATCATGATGTTGCACATCAGCTGTATCAAGTTTTATTTTCTATAGCCGAGAATAAAATAAAAAATGGCGACCATTATACAGCCCTAAAAACCTTGGATACATTGGAGCATTTTTACGAAGTAATGCCAGATGGTTTTTTTGAACCCAAACACAAAACACTTCGCTACGAAGCCAAACAAGGTGTTTACAACGCATACCTTGATGTGATTCGTCAAGCTATTTATAACAGTAAATATGAGCTGGCTGTTAATTATATACAGGGATTGAAAAACCTAATGTTAAAAAATGATGACATGCCCGAAGAGCAAACTGCTTATCAAAAAATATTAGGTGAATTATGGTCAGAATTTTTGGAGAAAACATATAAACACATCAGACAGAAAAAATATATTTACGCTTTAATAGAAGCCAAAGAGGTAAATAATGCGCTGGATTCGGGAAAAATTTCGTATGCTGATAGTATTTTCAATGAAATCTATGAAATTTGCTATACAAATTTATTTGCTGAAAAAAAAGCAGAAATTTGTAAAATGAAACAACATAAACAAACTACAAAATTAGCCGAAAAGCTCAAAGAAATAGACGATTTTTATGATCATAATAAGGAATATATCCGAAAAAATATAAGCATGGACGAAGAATGTAGTGAGCTAAAAACATTGAAACATTACGGTAGTTTGTGTAGGTATATTAGTGCTTATAGTATCGATATATCAGATTATAATTTTTTAGATAGCTGTGCATTGTGTTATAAATGGCAACAAGAATATCAGTTTGATACTTGTGTTGAATGGAAGGATGTTGTTGAAAATAAATGTGTTCCTATTTTTTTAGCTGGCTTTTCTCGTATTAATATTTATAGTTGGGGAAATGAATTTAAAAAAGCAATTCCACTTTATAATCAATTAACCCAGTCTTTTTATAGTCTTGATTTACAAGGAAATAACGCATTAAAATTTAAATATTTAGAAGTTAAATCTTTGATAGAATCCAGGGGTTGTGTTTACTTAGAAAACGAAAAAAGAGAATTGTACCACCATGCACAAGCTCTATTTGCTCAAAAGAAACACCTCAAAACAGAAGAAATAATACAAAATAGAAATAATTTATACTTAAACTGTCAATCTTCATCTTACGATGATAGTATTTCTTATATGCTGAAAATCAATAAAAAACCCGCCTACTTCCAAAAACTCTACAATCTTGCTTTAGAAAAATTGAGTTTATCCGATTATGCTGAAGGTTTCAGTTTGTACGAAGAGGCTTACGAGTATTTCGCTTCACAATCTATTGGAAATTATGGACTTATTTGCTTAGACAGAAAGGATTTTTTGATTTCACAAAAAAATAAAGATTATTACACATATACATGCAAAGAGTACATAGAAAAAAACGAATTAGATAAAGCAATGGATATAATGCTATTGGCTGTTTCACAAGAAGTTAATGTAGATGAAACCCAGCAGCAACTTGGAACTCTTTATGCACAATATGTAGATGAGAAAAAACTAAATCCGTATAAAACAATTAAACCTTATTCCCTTTCGCAAGAACATACTGTTTTTCTGAACTCTTTTTTAGGGAAATTCAAAGCCTTTTTGTATACGATATTACATTAATTTATTACAATAAAATGATTGATTTTTAAATCATTACAAATAATAGTTGATTTTTTTGCACATATTTTTTCTATCATATTAAAATAAAATATAATTTTGCATATAAATATTAAATACAATTGCCATGAAATTACCTGATTTTTTAATTCGATATTTTTCTTTATTTATATTGATAATCTTCTTGTTTTCATCTTGTTATAAAGATTTAATGGAGGATTTTGATAAGTCTGTTGAAGTTGTTTATGATGGAACATGGGCTGCAAGTATTGTGCATACCGAAGTAAGTCTTTCCGACTTTAGCCTGACAATGGATGATGAATCGGAAGTTAAGATTGAAGATTTAGACAATGTTTTAGTGCTAACCTATAATACAACTAAGTTATATTCACTGAGAGGAGAACATTTATACCACCCCGATTTAGAAACTATAAATTTTAGTTTCGACATTACAGGACCTAATCCTACAGG
>JAAYRN010000289.1 GCA_012518765.1 Bacteroidales bacterium | reverse complement strand
GATAAGGCTAAGCGATTTAGATTAGAAATATCGCATGACAACGACTCAGCTCAGCGCCTTTATGAACGCAAAGGCTATCAACCGCTTGATTATATGCAAATGGTGCACGATAGATAACGAAGTTCTTATACCGCTGAATAAATATTGCCGAAAAAACCACCTTTTAAAGGGAGTTCAACTTAGGGATTTACAAAAACAAGTAAATTTTTGACCGACTCTCTTCAAGCGGAGACAGAAAAGTAAAGACTGCACCGAAGGATAAAACCTTTAGTGCAGTCTTTCTTTATGCGAAATATAAATATCACCTTCTCATGACCAATTGACCAATCTCAAAATTATATGCAAAATGGCCTTAAATCGCCTTGTATTCATATTGACCAATGAGTTTATTTATGGTATGATAGGCTATGTTATATCTTTTGAAAGGAGACTACATATGGATTTAAAAAAACTTGAATATGATTTCAAGCAAAACACCTTCAAAAATGAAGATGATGTTAAAATACATTTTCACTCCGATATTGTTAAGCCTATTCTGAAAGAACTTAATCCTACAATGGCTGGACAATACCGCAGTGAAGATATATTACTTTCTGGTGGTCGTACAGATGCGACATTTCAAAACATATCATTTGAGTTAAAAAAAGAAGACCGTTTTTCAAATAATAGTGGTGTTTTGGAGGCACTTTATGGGCGTGATGTTAAAGACCATGGTCTTTATGATTATATCATTAGTAATTCTGGTGTTAAAAAATCGGATAGTGAAGAGGTAATTATTAAGAAAATTACAGCTGGTATAGGGATTGGTTTCGATGCTAAAAGTTTTATTTTTGCACGTTTTGTGCCGTCTACGCAAAAGAACAAACTTAATACCGAAAAAGTGTCAATTGAAATCGATATACCTTTAAATCTGACCTTTTTTTACGAAAAAAAAGATTTCCAATCTGGTCTTAAGCGTTTAGCCCTTCTTTTAAAGCAACAGGAAAAACGAGCGTTAACAAAGCAAAATGTCTTGTCTGTCATTAACACTAAAAGTGAATTTGTACGCCAGAGTATTCTTGCTATTTACAAAGAAATTGACTTCAACCTTCATGATTATGACGGTAGCAATCGTGTACGCACTTTGTATGGAGAGTGGGATCGTGTATTCGGTATTATGTACGGTGAAGATGCAGAAGCTACCGATTTCACTGAGGTTTCTCCCAAAATCAGAGAAGCATATGGAATTGATGATGATTTTGCTGTAAATAGCAAAATGTACTTGTTTCCAATGCAGACATTCTTTAATATTTTTCTAAAATTACTGATTTACTCATTCTTGTCTCAATTGGTTAATCCAGCTTTTACAGTAAAGCAAGAGCTTTCAAAGGCTGAGATTGATAGGCTGTTTGACGGTGTTGATGATACAAGCACAAGTTTAGTAAATAACTTCTTTGAAGCACACTTTCTGGAATGGTTCACTTATACTTGCAGCGGATTTGAAGAAAAAATTATCAACCAAACATTGAAAGAAATAGATAAATTTGATCTAAGTACATTTGTGTTAAAACCCGAGGATGTGCAAGATATACTTCAAGAAGTATATATGGAACTTATTCCTTCAGAAATGAGACACCTGATGGGTGAATATTTCTCCCCTGACTGGATTGTTGAACATGCTTTGGATATGGCCGATTATGATGGTAATATTGAAAAAACTTTAATTGATCCCTGTGCAGGCTCTGGTTCATTTTTAACACAAGCTATTAAAAGAATTATAGCAAAACATAATGGAACTCTTACTAAAGAAGATATTTGTAAGATTACAAGTAACATTGTCGGTTTTGATATCAATCCAATCTCTGTTGTCGCAGCAAAAGCAAATTATATTCTTATTGTATTTTCTGCTTTTTTTGATAACTGTGACGAAGACTTTGGTGAGCCTGTAAATATACCAATATTTATTGCGGATTCAATTTTGGCACCTGTTGTTTATACAGAAGAAAATGGCGATACGCTTAAATTAAGCACTTCAGTTGGTGTTCTTGAATTGCCAAAGTTTAAAAATTTCAACATGGGCAACGAGTTTTTGACTCAACTTAGCTATTTTATTCACGAGAAACCTGATTATGAAACTTTCAAAAACTACGTTCTTGCAAAAGGACTTATAACTGAGACCGATGAGCCTGTTGTGAAGAAACTGTTTGAGAGATTATACGTTTTACACAGAAGCGGAAAAGACTCATTTTGGCCGATTATTCTTAGAAATAGTTTTGCGCCGACTATAATAGGCAACAAGTTTGATTTTGTTGTTGGTAACCCTCCTTGGATTGCATGGAAATCCATGAGCAAGAGCTATCGAGAGGGAACACTTGCCATATGGCAAAGTTACGGAATCTTTGAAAAAAATGCTTATGATAAAAAGACCACACATGATGATTTTGGAATGGCAGTAACATATGTTGCAATAGACCAATATCTTAAAACTGGTGGAACAATGGTGTTTCTATTGCCTGCATCATTTCTAAAATCAACCAAAGGTGGCGAAGGTTTTAGAAAACTTGAAATTATTCGTAATGAGCAAGATGTTCCTTTTAGTATAGAAAGTGTTCACGATTTTTCAGAGGTGAGCCTGTTTACCATTCCTACGGTTGCAATTAAGTTTCGTAAAGGAAAGAAAATGGTCTACCCAATGAAGGATTATCGTACGTACAGTCAGATTGGAAGGAAATCTAAAATTGATTCACATTGTAGCTGGGAAGAAGTACGACAAATAATCAGCTATGAAACATTAATTGCTCAACCAGTAGATCAACACGATATACAATCAGCTTGGCTCACATTAAAAGATATGACATTTGCAAATAATGTTTTAGACCGTTCTAAGCCTCGTTTTTATCGTGGTAGGAAAGGAATTGAGCCTGCAGGGGCAAAGGGCGTTTATGTTCTTAAACATCCTAAAAGAGACAGGGTTAGATATTTGAAAATTGAGAACGACATGACGCGCCAACGCCGTCAAGACATCAAAGATAAAGGTGTTAATAAAGGCATTATTGAGGAAACCTATGTTTTCCCTATGCTCGGAGGGCGCAACATTGCAAAATGGATGGTTAAATCAAATGAATTTATGCTTGTTCCACATACGGCTGTATATAAATACGGAATACCAGAAGCAACACTTGCTAAAGAGGCCCCGGATACTTTCCGCTGGTTGTCCTTTTACCATGACGAACTGTTAGCTACCAGAATACAAAATGGAAAATTCTTTAACCCAGAGATCAATCCATTTTATCGTTTAGATAATGTCGGTGAATATACCTATT
>JAAYRN010000288.1 GCA_012518765.1 Bacteroidales bacterium | reverse complement strand
TGCTTTTGATGCCGCAAAAAACATTGACAACTACAGTTATATAGATAGCATAGACGTAAAAATAGAGGAGTACAACGGCTCGCAACTACTTCAAACCATAGTGTTTGATACAACTACATCTATTCCCAAAGACTCGGGAACATTTGCTTATCCCTTGCAAATTTTATACAAAGCTCATGCACAATTAAATAGAGCTTATACCTATAAAATTATTATCAAAAACCGCTATACACAAAAAACGACTACGGCTGTAACGGGATTGGTGGGCGATGTATCTATCAAAATACCCGTTTATTACATAGGAAGAAGGAACAGTATAACATTTATTCCTCATTTACAACAACTTGAATTTGTAAAAGGCGATAACATTGCATTAGCCCAAGCCTCTTTTTATCTACACTATTCCAATGTTTACAAAGACCTGCAACGCAAACAGGGTGAGCCCGTAATATGGGATATAGGAGAATCTAAAACCAATAGAATATCTTACGTTGGAGAAAATTTACTCCGAAGAATGAAAGAAGAAATTCCCATAGACGAAGAAGTAGAATATCGACTCATAGACTCTATTGTAGTACACTTATACACAGCATCAAACGACTTATATTTATACAACATAGCCATTTCGGCTTCAACCGGTTTAAACCAAGAACGATTGGAATACACCAATTTAAAAAGCCAATCGTGGATAGATGGCGAATGGGTAGAAGATAAAAACGCTTTGGGTGTTTTTGCTTCAAGGGGTCATTATACCCTGATGTACAATGAGTTTTCTAAAAACACCAACGACTCCCTTTTAAACGGCAGATATACAAAACATTTGAAATTTAGAACATACGATTATTAAATACTAAACATTGAAAATAAAAAACTTTTTTAAAAAAGATTTTAGGCAAAGTTTTAGAGAAAAACTAAAACTTGTTATCATGAATCGAAATACGTTCGAAGAAAAATTTTCCACTGAAATTTCCCCTTTGACTGTTTTTGTTTTTACCACCATTTCTATTTTGGTGTTAATCATTTTAACCATAGCACTGATTACTGTAACGCCTCTCAAAGAGTATATTCCGGGCTATGGGAGCAGACAGCACGAACGAAAAATTATTTTACTACAATCCCAAGTCGACTCTTTGCAACAAAGCATAACCACCTACGATGTGTATAGAAAAAACATTCAAAATCTTTTTGTTGACGAAAATTTTGATGCCGACACCCTCGCTTTTCATATCAAAGAACCTGAAAAAATAAAAAGCAGCGAATTTGCCTTCTCAAAAGAAGATAGTATGTTGATGCAAATAGAGTTACAATCCAAAGTAGACAAACAAAAAGGCAATATAAAAATTGCAAAAAGCAAATCCAGCATACATACTCCGTTTTTTGTTCCTTATATAGGTAGTATCGAAAGTAAATTTAACTTAGCCGATAATCAATACGGTATTACCCTAACAAACAATGCCGGAGACAAGCTACATGCCATTGCTTCGGGCAGTGTTTTATCTATTGACAAAACAACTCATTTTGACGATATTATAATTTTACAACACCCAAACAATACCGTAAGTATTTATAAATACAAAGGAACACCCATTGTAGAAACAGGCGATTTTATCAAAGAAAGTCAAATCATAGCCAAAGTTTCTCCCACTTCCAAGCAAGTTTACTTTGAACTGTGGATAGAAGGAAAACCCGTCAATCCTGAAAACTATATTTTATTCTAACTTCCATGAACTTATCTATTTTGTACGAAGACAATCATCTGATTGCTGTCAATAAAATAAGCGGCGATCTTGTACAAGGTGATAAAACAGGCAAAATACCCTTAAACGAAAAGGTAAAAAGCTATTTAAAAACAACTTATAATAAAAAAGGCAATGTTTTTTGCGGTGTCATCCACCGCATTGACCAGCCCGTGAGCGGTGTGGTTTTATTTGCCAAAACCTCCAAAGCCTTAACGCGTATGAATGCCTTGTTTAGGGATCAAAAAGTGGATAAATCCTATTGGGCTATTGTAAAAAATAATCCTGAAAAACAAGAAGATACACTGATTCATTACTTACGTAAAAATAACAAAATCAACAAAAGTATTGCATCACCTAAAGAAAAAACAGGCTACCTGCGTGCCGAATTAAATTACAGATTATTAGCCTCTTCAGATACGTATTATTTATTGGAAGTAAAACTAATTACAGGACGACACCACCAAATCAGGGTGCAACTTTCAGCCATAGGAAGTCCCATAAAGGGAGATTTAAAATACGGTTTTCCTCGCTCCAATAAAGATGCATCTATATCGCTGCACGCCAAAAGTATATCGTTTATACATCCCGTTTCTTTGGAAAACATACACATAGAAGCTCCCGTTCCAGAAGATAAGCTATGGATGTTTTTTGAGAAAACTATTGAGTAACAATAAATTTCTTAGAAACTATTTTTTGATTATCATACTCCAAGGAATATATATATATTCCTGAATCCCAACCATCAAGATTTAAAGTTGTAACATCTTTCTTACTATATCCTAAAGACTCTTGATAAAGCAACTGTCCAGTGATAGAGTAAACACGTAAAAATACGTCCTTATCTTGATTTACACTGTAATTAAATGATATTTTATTTTTTGCAGGATTTGGATAAGCACTTAACTTATACGTATTTTCAACAGAGGCAATGGAAGATATGGGACAGTCGTAAACAAAATATAAACTTACGGAATCAGTCTCATCGTTTTCGTCAAAGAAAGTATACAATACGTAAGAAATCCCCTTGTCATTGGTCAAGAAATCTGAAGCAAAACTTTCGTCTACTCCTCCCGATTCTATTTCTATAGCATCGGGGCTAAGCATTGTAGAAGATGGATAACACTCTAACCAACAAAAAGTTACTTCGGCATCACCGTTTAAGTATAACTCATACTTTTTAATTTTTACACTTTTTGATTCATTTGCCGTATTTTTCACCTTTACCATTTGCTGATCCATTACATCGGGAGTTACCTCCACAAATATAGTATCGTTAGGATTTAACAAAATATCGTCATGATACAATTCCAACGATTGCGATTGCAAGGCTACAATTGCAAACAAACTAAACAAAGATAATATAAAACGTTTCATAATTACATGTTTTTTTTAATGATTAACACTACTATACAACAAAAACTGCACCAAAGTAAAAATCAGTGCAGTTTTAGATTTAAATTGCTATAACAAATGTTGAAAATTAGTTCTCTTCAGTTTTAGGTATTACAGATACGTACGATCTGCCGTTTGTTTTTTTCTTATAAGTAACTACACCGTCAGCTAAAGCAAATAGAGTGTGGTCTTTACCCATTCCTACATTTTCTCCAGCGTTGTGTACGGTTCCTCGTTGGCGTACGATAATATTTCCAGCAATAGCTAATTGACCGCCAAAAATTTTAATACCCAAACGTTTGCTTTCGGATTCTCGACCGTTTTGCGAGCTTCCTACTCCTTTTTTGTGTGCCATAACTATATTGATTTAAGCGTTTATTACTAAGTTAAATTAACCATCAATTTGATTGATCTCTATTTGAGTTAAATGTTGACGGTGTCCGTTTAATTTTTGATAACCTTTTCTACGTTTTTTCTTGAAAACAAGAACTTTATCTCCTTTTAAATGTGTAAGTACAGTAGCTGAAACTTTAGCTCCATCTACAAAAGGCATTCCTACTTTCACTTTTCCATCGTTATCGACTAATAGTACTTTATCGAACTCTATTTTAGCTCCTTCTTCAGCATTCAGGCGGTGAACAAAGATTTTGTTATCTTTTTCAACCTTAAATTGTTGCCCTGCTATTTCTACAATTGCGTACATGTTTAAGTATGTTTTATTTTTCCTTCAAAATTTAGTCTGCAAAAGTACTAAAAATAATGATACGTAACAACATTTTTTTACTTTTCTAAAATAAAAAATCAAAACTTCAAATAAAACTCCTTAGTCAACTGTATATAGTCGGAGGAGTAAGTATCTTTATCCTCTCTAATACAAAGAGTTTCAAACTTTATATTAGTTTTAAATTTTACTACAGCACACATCACACGATTGTGTTTTTTATGAGAAATTGATTTCACAAAACAACATCTTGACACATAAAGCTTCTCTTGGTGGCAAATCTGTAGCCATTTATCGTAGCTTTGCGAGGGCAGGATTACATAAAAAACTCCTTGGGGACTTAACAATTGGTTTACACCTTGTAAAAGCTCCTTGTAGGAAAGTGTATCGGTGTGTTTACTTAAATTTTTATGGGCAAAAGGCGACTTCAACGACTGTTCAAAATAAGGTGGATTACAAACAATGCAATCAAATTTGTTATGAGAAATTTGTTGAAAATCCTGTATAGCAATACATTGAAATTGAACACGCTGACTCCAAGGTGAAAACTTTGCGTTTTGTTTAGCTTCCAAAATCGAATTTTCGTCTATATCTATGCCCAAAATCGAAGCATTGGAACACTGAGCAAGCATCAATGCTATTACCCCACAACCACAGCCTATATCCAATACCAGCCCCGCATTATCTACCCTTGCCCACGCTCCTAACAACACAGCATCGGTGCCTATTTTTAAAGTGCTATTATTGTCTGATAATGAAAAACGTTTAAATGTAAACATAGATACAGAATATTTATTTTTATGAAAATTATGCTTTAAAATACAAGCTAAAAACATAACAAAATCACAAAAAAAACGTTATATTCGCATATAAATTTTACCGTTAGAAAAATAGAACTCAAAATATAGCAAATGCTTTTAAAAGAATAAATATAATCGCATGAATAAATACCTGTATCTTTTTTTATTTTTATTGATTACTAATACTATAACTGCACAAAGAATAAGCCCTTGTGAAGTAGAAATAGACAAAAAAGCTCAAAAAACCTACAACAAAGCAAGAAAGGCTGCCCAAAAAGGAGAAAACTCCAAAGCTACGCGATTATATAAAGAAGTTATTGAAATTCAAGATGATTGGGCTGCACCCTACTATCAATTAGGTATGCAAGTAGTCAGAAAAATAGAAAAAGAACCCAACGAAATAGATAATTTATATGTAAAAGTTTTAGAGTATTTTGAGAAAGTAGTCCAATTATGTCCCGAATACAATTTAGCCATTTATTTTCAAATGGGAAGAATTTATTACACCATTGAAATGTACGAACAAGCTGTTGTTGCATTCGAGAAATTTTTAGAAAACACCGACAGAATCAACCCCAAAGACAAGGAAACGGCTGAGTATTTGATACCTTACGCCGAACTATACCACAATTTATACAACAATCCCGTTCCCTTCAACCCCCAACCCGTCCCCAACGTAAGCACAAGCGACGAAGAATATTTAGCTACCATATCACCCGATAATGATTTTTTGTTATTCACTCGCCGCTCATTAGTCGATGTTCCACAACGTTATGGAGGAAAAACCAACAAAGAATTTAAAGAATTTTTCATGATAAGTGAACGACAAAGCGATAAAAACTTTGATGTAGGAAAACCCATGCCTTATCCTTTTAATATAAGCAAGGGCGAAGGAAGTCCCACAGTAACTGTAGACAACAAATATTTAGTATACACCAAGTGTGAAGATATATTTATATTTGATCAACAATACTATAACTGCGACCTATATTACTCCGAATACATCAATGGGGAATGGACTGCTGGAGTTAATTTAGGAAAAAACATAAATAGAGATGATACCTGGGAATCACAGGCTTGCATTAGCCACGACGGGCAAATTCTATTATTTACAAGCGACAGACCCAACGGAATAGATAGCATAAGAAACTATGATATTTACATCTCAACACGCGATGCCAATGGAAATTGGCGACCTGCCCAAAACATTGGAAGACCTATAAATACACCGCAAAACGAAAAAACTCCCTACCTACACAGCGATAATAAAACCCTATACTTTTCATCAACAGGACATCCTGGAATTGGCGGTTACGATATTTTCATCTCACGATTAAACGAAAATGGAAAATGGAGTAAACCCGTGAATATAGGATACCCCATTAATTCCGAAGAAGACGATGTGGGTTTTTTTGTAAGCACACTGGGCGACAAAGCCTATTTTGTAACCAACCGATTTTCAAACAATCACGACATTTGTGAATTTGAACTACACGAAGAAGCACGCCCTAATAAAGTACTGCTTGTCAAAGGAAAAGTTGATTTTGAACCCGACAATGCAGCCGACATTCGCATGCAAATACAAAACGTAGACAATAAAAAAATAGACGCCGTTAATGTAGACAGAAACACTGGAAAATATGCCTTTATTATTTCCGATACAAAACACGACTATGTGTTATCAGCCAAACAAGAAGGCTCTGTATATGACCTACAATATATTGCTTCTAAAGAATTAATCTCCGATGGAATACGAGAAATTAAAGATAAAAATATAAAATTAGAAGCCATAGAAGTTGGACATTCCTACAAAATCAATGACATTTACTTTGAAACCAACTCATCGGAACTAACCGAACAATCGAAAAATGTAATAGAAGTATTGTTGGAGTTTTTAAACGACAATCCAAGTATACACATTCAAATACAAGGACATACAGATAATATCGGGCAACGAAAAGATAATCTAATCCTATCGGATAATCGTGCTAAAGAAGT
>JAAYRN010000287.1 GCA_012518765.1 Bacteroidales bacterium | reverse complement strand
TCAGACCTTTATGCTATGGATACGACAATGGAAAAATAACAGCCTATGTTTCTGGAGGAACTCCCCCTTATCGTTTTATTTGGAATGGAAACGATGGCAGAGATTCTATGACAAATTTATCTGTAGGAACTTATAACTTAAAAATTATAGATGCTAATTTTTGTGAAATAGATACCGTTTTAGAATTGTTAGAATACGACTCATTAGATGTTTCCTATACGGTTATAAAAACTCCTTGCATTGAGGTATGTCATGGACAAGCTATTTTGGAAGTAAGCGGCGGAAAACCTCCCTACAGCTACATCTGGCAAAACGGAGATACTACTCATCATCCCAAACAGTTATGTTATGGAAAAAATACAGTTACCGTTACCGACAGCAACGGTTGTATTAAAATATTGGATATACACATAGGCGATTCAAGTTATTTCCCTCAAAAAATAAGTGCTTGGGCTGATACCAATCTGATTTATCGAGGATTGGAAACTTATTTAAATGTAACCGATTTAGGTTTAGCCTATATTTATTCTTGGTCGCCAGCGGAAGAATTAAGCCATCCGACATCCATTAGAACCAAAGCAACACCAAAACAAACAACCACTTACACCGTTACCGCTACCGATACATTTGGATGCAAAGAATACGATACACTCACAATTTTTGTATTAGATATTATTTGCGATGATCCTTATGTATTTATTCCCAATGCATTTACTCCTAATAAAGACGATAAAAACGATGTGCTCCGTGTGAGAGGGCAATTCTTAACCTCTGTCCACTTGGTAATCTTCGACCGATGGGGAGAAAAAGTATTTGAAACCAGCGATTTGAATCAAGGATGGGACGGAACTTTCAGAGGAAAGGATTGCGAACCCGGTGTATATGTTTACTATTTAGAAGCCACTTGCCTGGGCGAATTGTTTTACTTCCACAAAGGGAATGTTACCCTAATTCGTTAATGTGTTTTTTATGAATTCTTCTCGATTTTGTTCCCTTTTATTTAGTTGGTATGACCTGAATAAAAGAGATTTACCTTGGCGAAATGAAAAAGACCCTTATAAAATTTGGATTTCGGAAATTATTCTGCAACAAACCCGCGTAAACCAAGGTTGGGACTATTACCTGCATTTTATAGAACGTTTCCCCGACATGTTAGCCATTTACCAAGGTGGCGAAGAAGAAGTATTGAAATATTGGCAGGGATTAGGCTATTATACTCGCGCACGCAACATATACGCAGCTGCCGTTTATATCATAGAAACACAAAAAGGTGTATTCCCTAAGACTTACAATGAGCTATTAAAAATCAAAGGAGTAGGAGAATATACAGCCGCTGCCATTGCTTCTTTTGCCTTTGGTTTACCCCATGCCGTTATAGATGGAAATGTAATGCGTGTAATTTCGCGTATATGGGGAATATACGACCCCATAGATAGCTCCATAGGAAAAAAGAAAATAAAAGAAATAGCAAACCGCCTAATTTCCAAAACAAAACCAGGTATTTTTAACCAAGCTATCATGGATTTTGGAGCTATACATTGCCGTCCGCTAAATCCCCACTGCCAAACCTGTCCCTTTGCTACTAACTGCCACGCAAACAAACATTTTGAACAAGAAAATTTGCCTGTAAAACAACATAAAACCAAAGTACGTAATCGGTATTTTTATTATTTTCACATAGAAAATGAAAATTTTACCTACTTACAAAAACGAAACCAACAAGATATTTGGAAAGGATTGTACGAATTTCCTCTGTTGGAAACCTCCAAACCCATTACTGAAAACGAAATACTTGCCTCATCTTACCTAAATTCCCTATTGGATACACAACAAATAAACATACAACACATTACCCCTCCTATAAAACATGTATTGAGCCATCAAGTTATTACAGCCGTATTTGTTGCCCTACACACAAAAGAAAACATCTTATCTGAAAATATAATTCGTATTCACAAACAAGAACTTGATAAGTATCCCATATCTCGTTTAATAGAAAAATACTTGGAAAAAAGAAAGTAATTAAAAGAATATGTATTTTTGCAAAAGAGAAAAAACTGAATAGAGTGTTAGTAGTATAAGAAATTTGAACAAGAATCAGAAATATTAAATCTATTAAGCTATGTCTAATGAGCTGAAAATAACGCAACAACATATTAAAAATAGAATTTTCACCCTACGAGGCGAACAGGTAATGCTTGATAGAGATTTAGCAGAGATGTATCAAGTAGAAACTAAAGTTTTGAATCAAGCTGTAAAAAGAAATATTGAACGTTTCCCTAATTCATTTAGATTTCAATTAACTAAAAATGAATATGAAAACTTGAGGTCACAATTTGTTACCTCAAATAATAGCCACGGAGGAAGACGCTATATGCCCTACGCTTTTACTGAGCAAGGAGTTGCCATGCTTTCGGCTGTTTTACTATGTAAAAATATAAACTCAAAGTTAAAATTAGACTTGAAAAAAGTCAACCAACAGTATGGTAATTTTGAATTAAAATCATTTGCTAATAGTCATGATAGATTCTTAATTATCGATGACAAAGAAATTTATCATTTAGGTGCTTCATTAAAAGATTTAGGAAAAAAATGGTTTGCCTTTTCAAAAATGAATCTCAAAGCAGTAGAAGAAATAATGGAAGAAGTGGAAAGGATTATGGAGGACTAAACTTTAAATAATCACAACAAAAAAACAAAGATGCTAATCATTTAACATCTTTGTTTACATAAATTTATCTATAATAATTATTACTCTGATTTGTTATAAAATACAAATTCCTCGTCAATAATATCAATAGTTATTTGTGAATCTTTGACCAATTTATCGGACAATATCATTTTCGACAAATTATTTAGTATGTGTTTTTGAATCACTCTTTTGAGGGGTCTTGCACCGTATTGCGGGTCGTAACCCATTTCGGATAAAGCATCTATGGCATAATCGGTTAATTGTACGCTAATTTCATTTTCCTCCAATAAGGTTTTCAATTGATTAATTTGTAGCAACACTATTTCGCGTATTTCGCCTTTGCTCAAAGGTTTAAACATCAATATTTCATCAATACGATTTAAAAATTCGGGACGTATGGTTTTACGCAACAGTTGTAAAATATCTAATTGCGTTTGTTCTTGTACTTTTTCGTCCGAAAAATCGGATATTTTGCTGTAATTTTCCTGTATAATATGAGAACCTATGTTGGATGTCATGATGATAATAGTATTTTTAAAATCGGCAACCCTTCCTTTGTTGTCGGTAAGTCGTCCATCATCAAGCACTTGTAATAAAATGTTAAATACATCAGGATGCGCTTTTTCTATTTCATCGAATAGAACCACCGAATAGGGTTTGCGTCTTACTCTTTCGGTCAATTGCCCGCCTTCGTCGTAACCTACGTATCCGGGAGGGGCTCCTACTAAACGGGAAACCGAGTGAGCTTCTTGGTATTCCGACATATCTATGCGTACAATTGCATTTTCAGTATTGAATAAATATTCAGCCAATGCCTTTGCCAATTCTGTTTTTCCCACTCCTGTAGTTCCTAAGAAAATAAACGATCCTATGGGACGTTTACTATCTTGCAAACCGGCTCTGCTTCTGCGTATAGCATTGGCTATAGCTTCAATAGCCTCATTTTGTCCTATGACGCGTTTGTGTAATTCATCTTCCAATTTCAACAATTTTTCCTTTTCGCTTTGCATCATACGGCTAACGGGAATGCCTGTCCAGCG
>JAAYRN010000024.1 GCA_012518765.1 Bacteroidales bacterium | reverse complement strand
TGGTTCTGCTGTGAATATATATACTGCACTTGCAATTAAAAAAATAACCCAACCAAGTAAATTGTTAATTAGTTTATAATTTCTAACCATGATATAATAGTATATTTAAAATTTACAAAAGTCATTTATTAAACCTCTAAGTTTTCTTTTTATTGTTACATGCTTTCAAATTGTTGTAAGAATCGTATATCATTTTCAAAAAACAAACGAATATCTTTTGTTTTATACAATTGTTGCGTCAAACGTTCTACCCCAATTCCTATAGCAAATCCACTGTAAATATGAGGGTCAATGCCTACATTTTCCAATACATTAGGGTCTACCATGCCGCATCCTAAAATTTCGACCCAGCCTGTATATTTACATATATTACATCCTTTACCGTTGCAAATATCGCAGGAAATATCCATTTCAGCCGAAGGCTCTGTGAAAGGAAAATAGGAGGGACGCAGTCGGGTTTTCCGATTGGGTCCAAAGGTTTCTTTTACAAAATAATCCAACGTTTGTCGCATATCGGCAAAAGACACATTTTGGTCGACACACAACAGTTCAATTTGATGAAAAATACAGTGGGCACGAGCTGTAATAGCCTCGTTTCTAAATACTCTTCCCGGACAAATAATGTGTAATGGAGGTTTATGGGTTTCCATAACCCTTATTTGTACAGGCGAGGTATGGGTTCGTAATAAAGTTTTTTCATCAATAAAAAAGGTATCTTGCATGTCGCGAGCAGGATGGTCTTCTGTAAAGTTTAACGACTCAAAATTATACCAATCATCTTCAATATCAGGTCCCTCCGATATGGTATATCCGATTTTTTTAAAAGTATCGCATAGTTGTTTCATTACTACCGATATGGGATGCCGTGAACCCAAGGTCATATAATTAGCCGAACGACTGACATCCAAAGTACTATGTCTTGAGTGTTGTTTAGACTCAATATCTGTTTTGAGGGTTTCAACCTTATCCAATACGGCAGATTTCAATATATTTATATCTTGCCCAAACTGCTTTCTCTCTTCGGGGGGTATTTCCTTGATTTTGTTGAATAACTCAATTAAAATTCCTTTTTTTCCTAAAAATTTCAGACGGAATTGATTCAATTCTTCCAAGTTGTCTGTTTTAAAATTAGCAATTTCGGAAGTGTATATTTCTAAATTCTTTATCATAATCCTATTCAATAATTGTCATGGAGATAATGCGTATATCTTCTAAGGGTCTGTTGTTTCCATCGGTTTTTACGGAAGCTATGGTGTCTATAATTTCTAAACCCGATACTACTTCGCCAAAAACGGTATATGCTCCATCTAAGTGGGGAGTACCTCCTATGGTTTTATATATTTCTTTTTGCGTATCGCTATAGGTTGCTCCCATTCGAGAACTGAGGTAGCTTAGTTGTTCGTCGTTAAACACTTGCCCTTGAACAATGTAAAATTGTGAACCCGATGATCTTTTTTCGGGATTCATTTGGTCGCCTGTACGAGCAGCTGCTAAGGCTCCTTTTTTGTGAAAAAGATTGGCATTAAATTCGGCAGGAATGGTATAATTTGGACCGCCATTTCCTAACATTTGCCCTTCTTTTGCATTTTTCGACTCAGGGTCGCCGCCTTGAATCATAAAGGCATTAATGACTCTGTGAAAAAGTAAGCCATCGTAGTATTTTTCGCTTACCAATTTGATGAAATTATCACGATGTTGGGGTGTTTCGTTGTATAATTTGACGATAAGTACGCCTTTAGTTGTTTCAATTTTTACTTGCATTTCTTTGTTTTTTATGTGTTCAACCGATTTTTTTTGTGCTTTTACAAAACTGGGTACAAGTAGGTAAAATGTTGTAAATAAGACGATAAAAGATTTTTTTGCCATAAATATAATAAGATGTTATGTTATTTTTATTTCCACTTGATTTTATATTAAAAAATAGATGTATTTTTGCATTTATAAAAAAGCAATATTACAAAAAAAATAGGAATAAAAGACTTGTTTTTGAATAAATTTTCTAAAAATCAACCTTATGAAACGTATATATTTTGCCTTAATAGCTGTAAGCCTGATGGTTATGTCTTCCATTTCTTGCGATAGACAAGACGAATGTGTCGGAGTTGTAGTAGTGATGAAGTCTACAGATGGAACTATAGATGCAGGTACACCTGTTCCGGGATGTAAAGTTTACATCGGAGAACCTAACTACTCTAAAGATGTGTATTTTGTAGGAACTACCGATGAGAATGGAATAGTTAAAAATACTTGGAGAAATGAAGCTAATTTGGGTGTTAGAGCCGTAAAAGACAAAATGGTAGGAGCCGGAGCTCTTAATCTGAGAGCAGGAGAAGTTGTAGAACAAGTAATTTGGCTCAAGGAAAAACATTAAAGATGATTGATTCCTTTTGTAAACTAAAAAAATGAAAGGTTTTTTTGCAGTCATCCATAAAAACAATCAAACCCAAACTTCTTTACGTCAAAAATTAGAGAAAGGTGCTGATTACTTATTGCATAGAGGTAAATATAAGCAGTATTTTTACCATCCCAATACAAGCATAGAATTACCTACATTGGGGGTGGTTTCTTTATCTTCTTCTGAAAATAAGATTACTTGTTTTTATGATGTACTTGTTGTTTTTGATGGAGAAATAGCAAACAAACAAGAAGTAATTTCTTCATACTCAGACATTAATACTTCTAATACAGACGAAGAAATCATAGCGTATCTTTATAAGTTGTCGGGGGTAGATGCTTTTCGTACCTTGGAATTATACGGAAGTATTTTTCTTTTCGATATACAAAAACAACAGGTGTTAGCTCTACGAGATAGCTTTGGTACTAAGCCTTTATATTATTATTTATCTGATGATTTTATTGCAATTTCATCAGAAACCAGACCTATATATAGATTGTTTAACGAAGCTAAATATATAGATACATATGCGGTTACGGATTTTTTACTTTGGGGCGATATAGCCAAGCATACACAAAATTTTTTTACGAATATAGTGGAACTAAAACCCTCACATTTTATTTCTTATTCTTTGAATGAGGGTGTGTTTTCTGAAAAATCTTATTATACACTACCTTTCCGAAATTGTTTGGGACGCTATGACATGGAGAGTGATAAAAAGGCAGTAAAAAATGTGAAAGATTTGTTTGTAAAAGGTATAATTTCTCATTTGTCCAATGTTGACCAATTAGCAATAGGTTTGAGCGGAGGTTTGGATAGTTCAGCTATAGCTTGTGTATCCAGAAGTATCCATAAGGATTTACCCATTACTACTTTCACCGCTGTCAATGAATTTGATGAAGGGGAATCTTACTGGGCTAAAAAAATAGCTACACACATTCAGTCGAATCATATAAATGTTTATTGTACAGCCGAACAGCTTGTTAATGAATGCGAACAGGTCTGTTATGCACAAAATCTTCCCTTGTTTAATACCAGTTCGTTTGCACAATACAAAGTTATGGAAGCTGTAAGGCAAGCTGGATTTGATAGCATGATGGATGGTCAAGGTAGCGATGAATTGTTTGGTGGATATACGTATTATTTTTCAAAAATGATGGGGGAGTTGTTTTCGGAATGGATGTTTAAAGAAGGGTTTCGGTTTAGTAAAAACCTAAGCAATGCCAATCTTTCGTGGAAATTGATGATGCAAATTTCGCTAAAAGAATATTTGAAAAACGATATTTTACCTAAAAAAATAGCAGCAACAGCCACCCGAAAAGAATTACTCAATTGTTTACATACAGAAGCGAAGCAAGAATATTTTGCACAAAAGAAAATACGCCCCCCCTATAAAGAGACTTTAAATGAGTATTTGTATGAGAGTTATACTTTTTTGTTGTCTCATGCTTTGCACTGGGTGGAGCATTCGGCTGCTCACTTTGGCGTTGATTGTATAATGCCTTTTGCCGACAATAAGGCACTGGCTGAGTGTGTTTTTGATGTCCCTTCTATCTATAAACTACATCAAGGTTGGGGGAAATATATGTTGCGTTTTGCCATGCAAGGAATAGTTCCCGACGAAGTCAGGTTGAGAAAACAAAAATTAGGATTTTATACTCCTGAAAATCAATGGTTAGATGTTTTAAGCGGCGAAATAAAAGACAGAATACTATCGCTAACCGATGTAAATAATGTGATAGATAAAAATACCATAGAAAAACAATGGAATAAGTTGTATATAATGAAAAATCAAAACTTTAAAGCGTTTGCTTTTCGTTGTATGAGTTATTTGTTGTGGCGAAATCAACTTGACTAAGAGTTGATACGAAATACGGTATAACGCAATATAATTTCGATAGTAAATAGAATTACAGCAATCAGTAAAAAGGGAAAAAACTCTTCCGACTTGTTTGTGAAATGGGTTTCATAAACACGTGTTTTTTCCAGTTGGTCTATTTCTTTGTAAATACTTTCTAAGTGAGTTCGGTTTTGTGCTCTAAAGAATTTTCCATTGGTAAGTTTAGCTATTTCTTTCAATAAAGGTTCGTCTATTTCGGCATCTATGTATGTAATGCCGTAATTAGGAATGTGTATAGGGGCTTTTCCTGCAGAACCGCAGCCTATGGTGTACACCCTGATGTTGTATTCCTTGGCTATTTCAGCCGCTGAAAGAGGATCAACATAACCCATGTTATTTGCACCATCGGTAAGCAGAATAATGACTTTGCTCTTTGCTTTGCTTTCTCTCAATCGGTTGATTGAGGTTCCTAATCCATCGCCTATAGCGGTTCCATCGTCAATGGTTCCATAACCATAAGTTGTGTTTTTAAGTGCTTGAAGTAGCGTGCGATGGTCGCTGGTCAAGGGGCTTTTTGTGTATGCTTCTCCACTGTATACCACCAAGCCTATGCGGTCGTTGGGTCGGTTTTCGATAAATTTTTTAATAATGCTTTTTGAAGCCTCTAATCTATTGGGTTTTAAATCCATAGCCATCATGCTGCCGGAAACGTCTAAGGTCATAATAACATCAATACCTTCTACATCTACCGTTTTGTGTGAAAATGAGGATTGTGGACGTGCTAATGAAATAATTACAAATACCAAGACCAACATTCGCAAGACAAAAGGCAGGTTGCTAAGTTTAACTTTCCATGTTTTTTCTATGTTTTGCAAGGGTAAATCGGTAGAAATAGAAAACGAAGATTGGGATTTTTTCTTTTTCCAACTATAAAAAGCGATAATAACAGGGATGATTAACAACAAGAACAATAGTTCTTTATGTGCAAAATCTAATGATTTTAAATAAGCTATGAAGTATGTAATGCTTGGCATGACTTATTTCTCCTTTGTGTTTTCGGTTGATTCTTCGGTTAATAATTTAGTTTCATTGACAAATAAAACAACATAATCAAAGCTCAGTTGATTTTCGTCTGAAATAGGTTGTCCTTTGGCAAATTTAACCATATCGGCGTGAGACAAAGTGTATTGTATTTTGTTTATTAAATTTTCTTCTGTGTTTATTTGTTTCAGTGCATTTATAATTTCAAAGCTCACCATTTCCATGGCTTTTATGTTCCATCTGTTTTCGAGATACATACGCAAAATATCGGTAAGTTCAGAATAATATGCTTTGATTTCGCCTTGTTGCCATAGGCGTTTCAAACGAAGTTCTTCTAAGGCTTGTAAAGCAATAACATGAGCAGGCAAAGCTGGTTTTTCTTTTGCTTTCGGAAGTATGGGTTTTTTCTTGCGAATACGTAAGAATAAAAAAACAATCAAAGCAACGGAAGCTATTACTAAAAGACTGATTGATAGATAATATAAAATTTCTTTTAAGGTTATGGGTGCTTTTAAAGGAGGTTTAATTCCTTTTATGAGCGAAGAAGCTGTGTCTACGGCAAGGGTGTGTACTGTAATTTGTATAGGTGAAGTTTGACTTAAAAGTACAGAGTCGCTATTGTAAAACTGAAAAGATGGAATAGTATAAACTCCTGAATCAAACGATGTTAAAATAATATCTTGGTGAAAATTTATTTGATTTTCATGGGTGTCTGATTGTATGGAGTTTTGTTTGATGATTTCAAAACCTTGTATGCAAGTATCTGTTAATAAAGGGAATAATGCTTTTGTTTGAAAATCGGTAGTCAAAGAAAGCTGTAATTTCAAATGATCTCCGATTAATATATGCGTTGTGTCTACTTTTGCATAAGATGAGTGGGTTTGAGCATGTAGCGTAGCAGAAAAAACACCAAGAAGAATACTAATAACACAATAATTGATAATCTTTTTCATTTCTCAATCTGTTTTTATAAAATCAATTACATTAACGCTTTTGTCTTTTGAAATATTTTACCTTTCCATTTATTTTGCGAAACGACCTACTTATTTAAACTTAAAATTCCACGAAATAGAAGGTAAAATAGGGAATAGCGACATTTGATAGGCTGTATTGCTGAGGGCAAATGTTTCGTTATTGATTTGTGTATTGATAGAGATGAAAAATGGATTTTTGCGGTTGTATACATTATACACAGAGAAGTTTAGGGAGTGTTCAAACCTTTCTGTACGTTTGATAATCCAATTAACCGAAAGGTCTAAACGATGATAGGCATCGATGCGATAGGCATTTTTTTCGCTGTATTCGGTAATGAGATTATAGCCTACAAAATAAAATCCTACGGGTATGGTCATGGTGTTTCCTGTAGCGTATACCCATACTAATGAAGTACTTAGGTTGGGTAATACATCGTAAGATAGCATGATAGAAATATCGTGTCGGCGGTCGTTTTTAGCATAAAATTCTTTGCCACCGTTTAATTCGGGAAATTTGCGTTTAGTCCAAGCCAATGTATAACCTATCCAACCCGTAAAATTTCCCTGTGTTTTATTTATAAAAAACTCAATACCATAGCCGTAACCCTTGCCTTGTGTGTATTGATATTCCAATCCAGAAAGAATTTCAGTAAAAGGAGAATATCCCTCTTTGTATTCTACTAAATTTTTCATGTCTCTGTAATATACTTCAACAGAGGTTTCTAATATATTATTTAAAAAATTTCGATATACTCCCAGTGAGTATTGATTGCCTGTTTGTGGTTTTACTTGCGTATTGCTCGGAATCCACGCATCGGTTGGCAGGGATATAGTAGACAAAGAAACTTGATGTAAATATTGATAATTATGTGTATACGAGACTTTTATCGATGTTAACGAGTCTATAGAAAATCGCATAGAAAAACGAGGTTCTAAACCCATATACGGCTTGATTCGTTCTCCTTTTTTATAGTTAATAGAATCATTTACACGTCCCAGTTCATCTAAAAGATAGGAAGTAAAAGGTCCTATGTGTTCAAAATACGAAGCTCTTAATCCGATATTGAATTTAAATCGTTTGCCGATAACGAACTCATCTAATGCATAAACTGCCGCTTCGTTGGCATAATATATGCCCGGACTTTGTACATTCATGTTTACGTCTCCCGAAATAGCAGAGTAGGTGTTGGGTGTAAATGTATGGAAAATATAATGAGTGCCAAATTTTAAATTATGTTCAGGTAGGGGATGATAACTCAATTCAGAATTGAAAGAATAATTACGTATACTCGATTGAATAGCAAAATTATATATGTCGAGTGTAAGGTCGGTTTTAAATATATAATCGCTAAATAACAAGGATGTGTTTAAAAACAACTTACTATTTATGTTATAGTTCCACCTTAATGAAGCCGATGCGTTTTCCCATTTAAACATGGATTGAAGATTTACCGAATTTTCCTTTTCAACTGATTTAAAACCATATACATCGGAGCCGTAATAAGAGCTTAAAAATATGCGATGTTTGTTATTGATAATCCAATTTATTTTTCCGTTAAGGTCGTAAAAATAAAAACGCATTCCTTTGAGTTCGGAGTCTTTGTGTAAAAAAGGTTGTATTAATAAGTCAACGTATGTTCTTCGTGCCGAGATTAAAAATGAGGCTTTATCTTTCACAATAGGTCCTTGTAAGTTTAAGCGGGAATAAATCAAACCCAAGCCTCCTTCGGCTTCGTAGGTTTTCATGTTTCCCTCTTTCATGTTTACATCTAAAACAGACGACAATCTACCACCGTAATTGGCAGGGATTCCAGCTTTTGTGATTTCAGCCGAACGAATGGCATCGGCATTGAAAACAGAAAAAAAACCAAACAAATGACCCACATTGTAAAGGGTAGCACCGTCTAATAAAATAAGGTTTTGGTCTACTCCTCCGCCTCTTACATAATATCCCGAACTGCCTTCACCCGAATTTTGAACTCCGGGAAGTAATTGCAAGGTTTTAATTAAATCGGCTTCGCCAAAAAACAAAGGAGTTTTTTTGATGGTTTCAATTTTAATTTCAGTCTTGCCCATGTCGGTAGTTTCTATGTTTTCGGTTTTTCGTTTGTCGGTAACAACAATTGCAGAGGCTTGTATGCTAATAGGCGATAGCTCTATGTTTAACTTTATGTTAGAGTTTAAATCAATGGTTTTTTCAAAGGTTTCGTAACCTATAAATGAGCTTTGTATGCTATATATTCCTTCGTCTAAAGTTAATGAATAAAAACCGTAGATATTGGCGGTAGTTCCTTTGTAGTTCTCTTTGGCATAAACGGTAGCACCCGTCATGGCTTCACCATTGGAAGCATCTTTGACATACCCACTTATGGTATATTTTTTTTGTGTATAAACAGGATTTATAACACAAAATAAAGAAAATAAAAGGAAAAATAAACTATAAAATCTATTCATACTATTAAAATAATGAATGCTAATTTTTTCATGATTTAATCCTCCTTTTCTATACATTTTAATTTATAAACAACAGGATGAGGGGCATAATCTTTATACCTCGATGTGTTTTTGAGTTTTATGCATGCTCTTACTTTTATTGGTTCCTTAGTCTTAAATTTTGAAGGGACATTTCCTACAATTAATTCAACACCACCTATCTCATAAGTGAATTTAGCTACTACTTTCTCATCTTTGTTTTTAGAATCCGGATCGGTAACAATAAATGGTTCTTCCAAATACTCAAAGTATCCAATTTCTCCTTCTTCGCAATTTTTTTGTTTTACACAACTGCTAAATATGGATGTGGTGATACAACACAACAATAAAGTTGCAATTAAGATTACGTTTTTTGCTTTCATATTTATTAAATTTTAAAGTTTAACACTAATGTGATTTTTTCTTTATTAACGCATGTATTTTTAAATTATTTTTAGTTTAAAATCTGCCTTTTTATGTATTTAGTTGTTAAAGAAATAATTAGTAGAAGTGTCCATAAATAGTATCCATAAAACGCTTGTTTGTATAAATTGTTGTTTGCATGGAGATAAAAAAAAGACTAAATCAAACGAGTTGTCAAAATAATATGGTATTTTTGTAAAAAAATATTTACTGTGAATTATCTTAATATTGAGAATCTTAGCAAATGGTACGGAGAAAAATTGCTGTTTGAGCAAATTAGTTTTGGTATAGAAAAAGGACAAAAAGTGGCTTTGATAGCAAAAAATGGAACGGGCAAATCTACGTTGCTAAATATAATTATGGGCTTAGAACTCCCCGACGAAGGCAGAATCACCTTACGCAACGGTATACATGTTTCTTATTTGCCTCAAATAGATAATAATCAAGATAATACTACAGTGTTAGACGTGATTTTAAACACTCAAACTCCTTTGGTTACTACCGTTAAACAATACGAAAAAACCTTGAATGCCTATAGTTTACATCCCAACAATTCGACAAAAGAAGCTATGGAAAAAGCAATAAATGAAATGGATAGGATGAACGCATGGAATTTTGAAAATAAAATCAAAGAAATACTGTATCGCTTTCATATTCAAGATATATTTTCAGATTTCAATACACTATCGGGAGGTGAACGCAAAAAAGTAGCTTTGGCTCAAACCCTATTGTCCGAATCGGATGTGTTAATTTTAGACGAGCCTACCAATCATTTGGATATAGAAATGATTGAATGGTTAGAAAATTATTTGTCAACAACCCATACCACTTTATTGATGGTTACGCACGACCGATTTTTTTTGGATAAAATTTGTACCGATATTATGGAGTTAGACGGGGGAAAACTATATCGCTATAAAGGGAAATATAATTATTTTTTAGAAAAAAAAGAAGAGCGAATCAATGCACAATCATCTGAAATAGAGCGAGCAAAATCTGTTTATCGAAAAGAATTAGAATGGATTCGCACCACGCCACAAGCCCGCACAACCAAAGCCAAAGCCCGCATAGATAGCTTTGAAGAAGTGAAACAAAAGGCAAATCAACGCATACAAAAACAAGAAATAAATTTTGCAGTAAAAACTGAACGTATAGGAAATAAAATATTAGAAATAAACAACTTAGATTTTAAATACGACAAGGATTTTATTATAAAAGATTTTTCCTATGTATTTAAAAAAGGCGAACGATGCGGCATAGTAGGTCGAAATGGTAGCGGAAAATCCACTCTTTTAAAGCTCATTATGAACGAACTAAAACCCACTGCAGGTAAAATTATAGCCGGCGAAACCATTGTGTTTGGATATTATGGACAAGAGGGTTTGTCGGAAGAAAATTATGGTAAACGCTTGATAGATATTGTAAAAGAACATGCCGAAATGATACGTATGGCAAACGGAAATTATATTTCGGCATCTCAGTTTTTAAATCATTTTGGATTTGATTTTCAAACACAATATGTTTATTATGAACAATTAAGCGGTGGTCAAAGACGAAAGTTTTATCTCTTATTGGTTTTGCTTAAAAATCCAAACTTTTTAATCCTCGACGAACCAACCAACAATTTTGATATAGAAACATTGAATATTTTAGAGGATTTTTTATTGAATTTCAAAGGGTGCTTGTTGGTAGTTTCACACGACCGATGGTTTATGAATAAATTGGTCGATCACCTGTTTGTTTTTGAAGAAAATGGAAGGATTAAAGATTTTTACGGAAGTTATAGCCACTATAAAAATCAAAAAGACTTGATAGAAAAGGGAGAGCGACTGAAAGAAAAAGAAATAAAAACCAAAACAGAAAGGGTAAATACAAGTACAAATCCCTTAAAAATGACCTACAAAGAACGCAAAGAATACGAGGCGTTGGAAGAAAGAATTTATATCTTAGAAGAAGAAAAACAACAACTTACCGAAAAACTATCCAATCCAACCGGCTCAGCCTCCGACATTGAGCAGGTATACAAACAATACGCCGCCCTTTGTGCCGAGTTGGACGAAAAATCACAACGATGGTTGGAATTGGGAGAAAAAGAATAAAAAAATTGTTTTCTTTTCTCACTGCCCATGGTTTAAACCATGGGCAATAGATTGCATTTGATGTTTTTTTCTTTCCCTGCAAAAATGTATTTTTTTACAAAAAATCAACACTACAAAATTAAACAATTTAACAATATGCAACAAGGAATTGTTAATACATTCCATGTATAGGTAGAAGTTAGGGTTTGATAAAATCGGGTAAATTATTTTTGCCAAAACAGAACATAAGTGAAAAATATTGTATACTTTTGCATCTGAATTAAATAATGTAGATTATAAATAAAAAATTAACAACAATGAAGCGAATAGCGACAATAGTAAGCATGGTGATAATCTGTGGTTTTATGTCCACAGAACTGAATGCACAAAAAGTAAAAAGTTTTTCAGGTTTGGTAACATTTTCTATTAAATACGAAGGAGATATTGACCCCATGAGATTGGCAAATGCTCCCAAAGAAAGAATTTATACCATTGCTGGTAACAACACCAAGTACACCGTAAGTGGTCAAGGATTTGTTCAACATGTAGTTAACATTGGCGATTCTTCTCAAAATTTGATGATTATTGATCATCCTATGCAAAAATTAGTCATAAAAAAGGACAGAGAAGACTTTGAGGAAGATTTTGAATACGTTGATATTAAAGTTGTTCCATCAGACGAAACAAAAACAATTTGTGGTTATGCCTGTAAACGTTACGATATTGTGGTAAAAGATTTGGAAAAAGAGAGTGAAATAAAAGTAATTTGTTATACCACAGAAGAAATAGGAGTAGATGAAAATATAAACTTTGAAACCCCAGGTCTTAAAGGATATCCACTATATCAAGAGCAACATATAGGAGAGATAAAAATCATTACCGAAGCCGTAAAAGTAAAAAAGAAAAAAATCAAACCTGCCGAATTTTTAATTCCATCGGGTTTTGAAATTATTTCTTACGATGACTATATGGAGGCAGTCCGCGCATCGCAAAATTCAGGCGGAGGTGAGTAAAAAATAATTTGCAAACAAATGAACCCATAGAGTATTATTTTTAAAACAAAAAACTGAAATATATGATTCACGAAAAATTATTAAATCCTCGTAGTGTGGTAGTTATAGGAGCATCCAACGATGTTCAAAAACCCGGAGGTAAAGTTTTAAAAAACTTATTAGAAAGTAATTTTGATGGAGCAGTATACACTGTCAATCCTAAAGAAAACGAAATACAAAACACAAAATGCTATCAAAAAGTAGAAGACCTTCCTGAGGTTGATTGTGCTATTTTAGCCATAGCAGCTAAATATTGTCCCGGAACGGTAGAGGTATTAGCCAACCAAAAAAACACACGCGGTTTTATTATCCTTTCAGCAGGATTTAGTGAAGAAAATGAAGCAGGTGCTTTATTAGAAAAACAAATAGTTGATACAATAAACAAGGTAGAAGGTACATTGATAGGACCCAATTGTACGGGTTTTTTAAATATGAATTATTGCGGAGCTTTTGATGCACCCATTCCTACTTTAAATCCCCAAGGAATCGATTTTATTACAGGTTCGGGAGCAACCGCCGTGTTTATCAAAGAACAAGGAATGGTAACCAATGGGTTACAATTTAATAGCATTTGGGCTGTAGGTAATTCAGCACAAACAGGTATTGAAGATGTGTTGGAGCATTTAGACCAAACATTTGATGCTCAAAAAAGTTCTCGAGTCATCATGATGTACATGGAAAAAGTAGACCAACCCAAAAAATTATTAAAACATGCCACATCGCTGATAAATAAAGGTTGTAAGATAGCCGCTGTAAAATCAGGAAGTTCAGACGCTGGAAGTCGTGCAGCATCTTCCCATACAGGAGCTTTAGCTACTTCCGATGTTGCCGTTGATGCTTTGTTTCGCAAAGCAGGCATAGTTCGTTGTTATAGCAGAGAAGAATTGACAACTGTATGTGCCGTGTTTATGCACCCCGAAGTAAAAGGGAAAAATATAGCAATCATCACACATGCAGGCGGACCAGCCGTTATGCTGACCGATACACTTTCAAACAACGGTATGGATGTGCCACCCATAGAAGGAAAAGCTGCGGATGAATTGTTAACTAAATTATATCCAGGCTCATCAGTAGGTAATCCCATTGATTTTTTAGCAACAGGAACGGCTGAGCAATTAGGATATATTATCGATGCTTGCGACAATGATTTCGATAACATAGACGCAATGGCAGTTATTTTTGGCTCGCCCGGACTTTTCCCAAACTGGGATGTATATGAGCTTTTAGATAGAAAAATGAAAACCTGTAAAAAGCCTATATTCCCCATTTTACCGTCCATAGTCAATGTAAAAGATGAAATAGATGATTTTATACACAATAAAAAACGCATAAATTTCCCTGAAGAATGTGTGTTTGGAAATGCTTTGGCTAAAGTAGTCAACACACCCAAACCACAACCCCTAAATTTTGAAGCACCAGTCATTGATACCAAGGCTATTCGCGAAGTGATAGATAATTGCGAAAACGGTTATTTGTCGTTAAGAGAAATGCGAACGCTAATGGACGCATCGGGAATAGATATTAAAAAAGAAGTAGAAGTTACAACAGCCGAGGAAGCGGTCGAATACGCAAAAGAAAAAGGCTATCCTTTAGTAATGAAAGTAGTAGGTCCACTACATAAATCAGATGTAGGAGGAGTTGTGCTTAATATCAAAGATGAAGAAACTGTAATTAGCGAATTTAATCGCTTAATGAAAATACAAGACACTTATGCCGTTGAAATGTATCCCATGTTATTTGGTACAGAGATATTTATAGGAGCATCTAAGGAAGAAGATTTTGGACATCAAATCCTATTTGGATTGGGAGGAATTTTTATAGAAATCATGAAAGATGTGCAAGCAGCCTTAGCCCCTGTTAATAAAGAAGAAGCCAAATCCTTGATACATCAACTCAAAGGCTTTAAAATATTAGAGGGTGTACGAGGTCAAGAACCTATAGATATAGATAGATTTGCCGACTTAGTTACACGCGTATCAGCTTTAGTTACAGCAGCACCCGAAATTGCAGAAATGGATTTAAATCCTTTGTTAGGGACATCCGAATCCATAGTTGCTGTGGATGCAAGAATTAGAGTTGAAAAATAATATAATTTTAATATTACATTGAACAAGAAAGATATAGATTTTCTAAAGAAAAGTATAGCAAATCCTAAACGCATTGCTATACTTGTCCACTATAATCCTGACGGCGATGCCATAGGCTCAGCTTTGGCACTATCTGAATATTTGAGAGCAAATAAACACGATGTGAGTATTTGTTCTCCAAATATTTATCCCGATTTTTTACAATGGATGCCCGAAATTGAACAAGTGAAGGTAGCAACTATAGAAATGGATGTTTGCATAGAAAAAATAACACAAGCAGAACTGATATTTTGCGTAGATTTCAATACTCCCTCCAGAATAGGGGTATTGCAACCTTATTTAGAAAATGCAAAGGGAATAAAGGTACTAATAGACCATCACATGTTGCCTTCGCCCGATTTTGATATAGTATACTCTGTATCAGAAAATATGTCCTCTACAGCTGAATTGATTTATAACTTTTTGATTTATAAATTAGAAGAAAAAAACAGCATAACCAAAACCATGGCAGATTGCTTGTATGTGGGAATTATAACCGACACAGGTTCCTTGAGTTATGCCTGTAATAGCTTAGAAACGTACGATATTATAGGAAAACTTGTTGCTTTGGGAGTAGATGGTGAAGACATTCATCGAAAAATATACGATAACTATTCTGAAAATCGAATGCGATTGTTGGGCTTTTGTTTGTCGGAGCGATTGGTGGTGTTAAATGAGTTTTCAGCATCATACATATATCTTACCAAAGAAGACTTGAAACGTTTTTCTTATAAACATGGTGATACAGAAGGTTTTGTGAATTATGGTTTATCTATGAAAGGTATAAATTTCACAGCTTTTTTTGTGGAACGAGAAGACAGAGTGAGGGTTTCATTTCGCTCAAGAAATGGATTTAGTGCCAACGAATATGCCAGAACTTATTTTGAAGGAGGTGGACATAAATACGCCGCTGGAGGAGATTCTTTCCGAAATATGAAAGATACAGTGACTTATTTTGAAAAAATGTTGAAAGAATACATTGCTCAACAACCATAGACTAATATTACGATAATTAAATATGTTGTCAACAATAAAAACATACCATAAAATAGAGCGAATAAGTTTGATGTTTGTTCTATTATTTGTTTTTATTTATGGTTGCAATAATAAATCTAATAATCAAGTTAGAGTTCCTCAAATAGAAAATTTAGAAGAAAAATTAGTAGGAGCAAATAAACTGATTGTAAGAGACGAATCCAAAGATATTCAATTCCTATTAAAACGCTATCAATGGGAAATGAAATCAACCGGAACAGGCATGTTTTACGCCATTGATACGGACGAAAAAGCACCTTTAATCGAAAAAGGAGATGAGGTAGAAATGGAATACAGCATATCGCTTATCAACGGTAAAGAAGTGTACAACTCAAAAATTGATGGCATAAAAACCCTAATTGTTGAACAATCGGACGAACCTATAGGCTTACATGAATTATTGAAAATGATGAGATTTGGCGATAAAGCCAAAGCTATCATACCTTCACACATGGCTTACGGAATTTTGGGCGATAACGACCAAATTCCACCCTATGCAACACTAATATACAGAATAGAAATAATAAACGTATATAAAAAATAAAAAAACAAAATAATGAAAAGAGTATTATTCGCCACAGCAGCTATCGTATGTCTGATAATCTTAACCGTAGCTTGTAGTAATGGTAAAGACGCATTTAAAGATTATAAAAAAACAGAAACAGGATTATATTATAAATTCGAAATTGAAAACAAAAAAGAACAGCAAGTTCAAATAGGCGATTTATTAGTAGCCGAAATGAAGGTTACTTTGGACGATTCACTGTTGTTTGACAATTTTGGCGATCCACAGAGACTGATGATGGTTGTAGAATCTGATTTTAAGGGCGATTTAGCCGAAGGATTACGAATGCTACACCTTGGCGATGTTGCCTATTTTGCCATAGCCGCCGATTCCATAGCCAAAATAGGTGTACAAATGCCGCCGTTTTATAAATCCGAAGCAGGACAACGGATAGTTTACTACATAAAATTACATTCCATAGTAACAGAAGAAGAACTAATGCAAGAAAAAGAACAACAAGAAAAAGAACTTATGGTATTAGAAAGCTCTGAACAAGATTCTATTGATACTTATCTCGCAAAAAACAATATCAAACAAAAACCCACAGAAAGCGGTTTATACTATATAGAAACATTGAAAGGAACGGGACAAAACGTAGAAATAGGCAAAACAGTTACCATGAATTATACTGGAAAATTCCTTAACGGAGAAATTTTCGACTCTTCCTTAGGTGAAGGCAGAGAACCAATGGAATTTGTATTGCAAGAAGACCTTATGATTAAAGGATTTACAGAAGGATTGCTTAAAATGAAAGACAAAGGAAAAGCAACCCTCATCATTCCATCCAAACTTGCTTATGGAAAAAGTAGCCCCCAAAGTCCCATTCCTCCTTATGCAACTATTATTTTTGATGTGGAAATATTAAATGTTCAATAATAAAAACTCAAAAAAATGAAAACTAGAAATAAAATATGGATGCTACTGTGTGCATCGGTCTTTTTGCTTTCTTGTAACGAATACAAAGGGTATAAGAAAAGCGATTCGGGACTTTATTACAAGTTTTTTTCTCAAAACATGTCCGGATACGTCCCCCAATTCGATGATGTATTGACTATAAATATGGAAATACGAACCAAAGAAGATTCGGTTGTTCATCCGTTACGAGAAATTACTACCATGATGCAACCCTCTAAGTTTAAGGCTGATATATTTGAAGCACTATCTATGATGCACGAGGGCGATTCGGCAGCTTTTATTATTAATGCCGAAAAATATTTTAATTCATACAACTACGGTAACAAACCTTCCTTTGTCGATAGTAAAACAATGTTATGGTTTACCATATCCATAGTAAAAATAGAAACAGCTTCCCAGTATAAAACAAAAAACCTACAAATGATGACAGAGCAAGAAAAACAGCAAATAGAGCTTTATCTTGCTAATAATCAGATAGAAGAAAGACCTACAGAATTAGGATTATACTACATTGAAACGAAAAAAGGTAGAGGAGCACACCCCACTGTTGGACAAACATGTGTTGTGCATTACACTGGAAAATTACTTGACGGAACAGTCTTCGATTCCTCTTTGGAACGAGGCGAGCCTTTTTCATTTCGCTTAGGAGCTGGAGAAGTTATCAAAGGCTGGGACGAAGGTTTAGCCCTAATGAAAAAAGGAGGAAAAGCACAGCTAATTATACCATCGGCGATAGGTTATGGCGACAGAGGTGCAGGCAGTATGATACCACCTTATAGCCCATTGTTATTTGAAGTTGAATTGATAGATATTTTACAATAATAAAAAATCTCTCCACACAAGGAGAGATTTTTTTTACCAAAAAAAACAATGGATTTGACGGTAAAAAAAATATGGAAAAATACATATCAAAAATTACTTCATTTTGAAAATGAAAGAGAAGCATCTTCGTTGGCATACCGTCTGATAGAACATTATACACAAATAGATAAACTACATGTAAATTTAGATTTACATACGCAAATAAAAAAAGAAATCTATAATCAAATCCAAACTGCCTTGAATGAACTGCAACAAGGCAAACCCATACAATATATTTTAGGAAAAACAGTATTTGGCGAAGCTACCGTTTTTGTCGATGAAAGGGTATTAATTCCTCGTTACGAAACCGAGGAGCTACTTGCTTGGATTTTACAAGAAAACCCTAATTTTAGCGAAACCATTATAGATGTTTGCACAGGCAGCGGGTGTATACTTACAGCTTTTGGACTTGAAAATCCCAAAGCAAAACTATATGGAATAGATTACGACAATCAAATAATAGAACTTGCGTATAAAAATGCTATTTACAACAAAGTAAAAGCAAACTTTATAGTACGAGACGTATTGTCCGAAACTTTTTCATCTTATTCTCATTCATGCCATGTTCTTGTTAGTAATCCGCCCTATGTACGCCAGTCGGAAAAAGCATTTATGAAAAGAAAAGTGCTTGATTATGAACCATCGAAAGCATTGTTTGTGCCAGATGAAAATCCCTTAGTTTTTTATAATGCCATTGCAAAATGGGCTTCAAAAAACCTTGTGTCCAAAGGAAAAATATATGTTGAAATCAATGAAGTATTTTCCAATGAAATAATTGATTTACTAAAAGGTTTTGATTTTCAAGGCATTGAACTTCGTTTGGATATGCAAAATAAACCCAGAATGATAAGAGCTATTCAAAAATAATAAAAATATTTTTTTCTCGTTGATTGTTAGAGCTTTGTTGCGAAATAAATATTAATATATATAACTTTTTAAAATCATACGTTATATAAACCAAACTTAACCACAAGTATTTTTATGATAGCATACGTACAAGGATTATTAGTAGAAAAAACACCCACTTATGCCGTTATTGATTGCGGAGGAGTGGGTTATATGTTACACATTTCTTTGAATACTTACTCTTCGTTACCCGATGTGAATAACGATTGTAAGCTGTTGACACACTTGTCTATAAAAGATGATGCACACACTTTACACGCTTTTTACTCCTCTGCCGAAAAACAATTGTTTCGCTTGTTAATATCGGTGTCGGGTATAGGTCCCAATACGGCACGACTGATTTTATCATCTATGAATCCGGAAGAAGTAGCGTCCTATATAAGTAGTGGAAATGCTGCTATGTTACAAACAGTTAAAGGTATAGGAACCAAAACAGCACAACGAATTATCATAGAGTTAAAAGATAAAGTACTAAAAACAGACTTAGAAATTAGCAGTACATCGACAAATTTCAATAATAATAATGTAGAAGAAGCGTTATCTGCACTGATGTTATTAGGTTTTTCTAAACAAGTAGCAACTAAGGCAATAGATGGAATTATTAAAAAATCAACAACTACATTATCGGTAGAAGAGCTGATAAAGCAAACACTAAAAATACTTTAAATTTTTGATTCGGAATATTGTAGTGAAAAAGACAAATAGTAAGATATATAATATATTCTTCACGGGATTGTTTTTTATAGCAATGCTGGCTTCCTTTACAAGTGCGAAAGCCGAAACATCTCCAGTGTATTTATCCAATTACTATTGTTTTTTCGCCAATGATTCTGGGAAAAAAACAGTTCCACAACCTTCGTCCAATCCTTTTGAACGAGAATCTGCAAGTCCTTTTTATTTGAAAAACCCCAAAAATTTTTCCACAAAAGTAGAATACGATCCCGCCACCAACGAATACACTCTACAACGAAAAATTGGAGAAACCAATTACGGTCGTCCCGGAAGCATGACCTTAGAAGAATACATGAATTATGACATTCAAAAAGCCATGCGAGAATACTGGCGACAACGATCGGGAGTGGGAACCAATGCAGAAAATCAACAAGGAATTATACCGCAAATACGCGTGCCGGGAGAAGCATTTGAGCATATTTTTGGAAGCAGTGTAATTGATATTAATCCCTCAGGTTCAGTTGAATTGAAATTCGGACTTATACATACTCAAAACGATAACACATCGCTTACTACAGACGCCCGTAAACAAACACGTTTCGATTTTGACGAAAATATACAGCTTGCCCTAAGAGCAAGCATAGGTGAAAAAATTCATTATAATATGAATTATAACACCGAAACTTCCTTCGATTTTGAAAATAAATTTAAACTTGGTTACGAAGGCAAAGAAGATGAAATCTTACAATTATTAGAATTTGGAGATGTTAACCTTCCCTTAAACAGTACATTAATACAAGGCTCGCAAACTTTATTTGGAGTAAAAGCTCAAATGCAGTTTGGGAAAACTATGCTTACCACCGTTATTTCACAACAAAAAGGAGATAAAAAGAACATTGTAGTGGAAAATGGAGCCGAAATGACAGAGTTTGAATTTAAAGCAGATGATTATGAGGAAAATAGACACTTTTTCTTAGCACAATATTTTTACGATACCTACGGAGAGTCTATGACTACACTGCCACTTATTAACTCCAAAGTAACCATTACCCGTATCGAAGTGTGGAGAACAAACATAGGTTCTGCTGTGCAAGAAAATAGAAATATAATCGCTTTTTCAGACTTAGGCGAAGTAAACCCATACAATAAAAACGTACAACGAACGGCAGCACCCGGACGAAACAATCCAGATAGCAACTCAAACAACTTGCTTAACAGTATGGATTACTCCAAATTACGAGATATTAATTCGGTAAGTACCTATTTACAAGGTAAGGGAATGACGGCTGGAATTGATTTTGAAAAAGTGGAATCGGCACGCTTATTAAGCCCAAGCGAATATACATACAATAGCAAATTAGGATTTATATCGCTAACATCTAAACTAAATGCCGACCAAGTACTTGCCGTAGCATTTGAATATACCATTATTGGCGACCCCAATGTGTACCAAGTAGGACAGTTTTCAAACGAAGTACAAACACCAGGCTGTATTATAGTTAAATTATTGAAAAGTACAGCTATTAACACTCAAATTCCTTTATGGAAATTGATGATGAAAAATGTATATTCTTTGAATGCTTATCAGGTATCACCCGAAGAATTTCGTTTAAATGTTTTGTATAAAGGAGAAGAAGGGGGAATAGGTTTGGGCTATTTTTCAGATGTAAGTGAGGAACTAAAAGGAGTTGCTCTCATACGTGTTTTAGGATTAGACCGATTAAACTACCAACAAGCAGCTGTTCCCGATGGTGTTTTCGATTTTATTGATGGAGCTGCAACTACAGGAGGAACCATTGAGTCAGAGTATGGAAGAATTTATTTTCCTACCGTAGAACCTTTTGGAAAAGATTTGCGAGAAGTACTAAAATCAAGTCCAGGAGCAGGTGATAAATATGCTTTCGACTCCCTTTATTCAACAACAAAAATACAAGCTCAACAATATTCTGAAAAAAATAAATTTTATTTAGAAGGAAGGTATAAATCTACTTATGGAAATGAAATTTCCTTGGGAGTATGGAATGTAGCTCAAGGCTCTGTTACGGTTACAGCAGGAGGAGTAACTCTCACAGAAGGAGTTGATTATTCGGTTAATTACAATATGGGTACAGTGCGTATACTGAATCAAAACTACTTGAGTTCAGGAACGCCTATTAATATTTCAGTAGAGAGTGAAAATGCTATTGGAAACACTAAAACCATGTTTGGGTTACATGTAGACCACGCTATAAATAAAGATATAGTGGTGGGAGCTACTATATTAAATTTGCGAGAAAGAACAGAAACATTTAAAGTTAACTTTGGCGAAGAACCGATAAATAATACAATTTGGGGACTAAATTTTGCCATAAAAAAAGATGTACGCTTTATAACGAAAGCTCTAAACTACTTGCCCATGTATAAAACTAAACAAGAATCAAGTATATTGTTTGACGGAGAATTTGCCCATTTTATACCCGGACATGCCAGTAGCATAGGAAGAGGAAAAAAAGCACAGCTTTATGTTGATGATTTTGAGGCAGCTAAAACAACTATCAATTTAACCACTCCTGGATTTTGGTTTTTGGCAAGTACGCCCCAACATCAAACAAAAAAAGGAATGTTTCCCGAAGCAGCTCCAGATATGGGCTTAGAATATGGATTCAATAGAGCCAAATTAGCATGGTATATCATTGATCCATTGTTTCATAACAATATGACATCTACACCTTCAAATATAACAGCCGATGATAAATCGGAAATGTATGCACGCAGGATTTTAATCAAAGAGGTGTTTCCCTATAAAAGTATAGACCCAACCAGTCAAGACCCTTATTTATCCATACTAAATTTAGCTTATTATCCCTCTGAAAGAGGTCCCTATAACTACGATGCAGCAGGAGTTCCGGGTTTATCTTCAGGTTTAAATGCAGATGGAACCCTGAAAAATCCAGAAACTCGATGGGGGGGGATTATGCGAAAGTTAGAAACTACAGATTTCGAAACATCCAACATAGAATATATAGAATTTTGGATGATGGACCCATTTCATGAAAATCCATCCCATACAGGAGGAGAGTTGTATATTAATCTCGGCGACATATCGGAAGATATTTTACGAGACGGCAGAAAAAGTTTTGAACACGGACTTCCCGCAGACGGAAGCGATGAAAATGTAGAATATACGATTTGGGGACGAGTACCAACCATACAATCCATAGTTACAGCCTTTGACAACTCAGTAGTATCGCGAAAATACCAAGACGTGGGATACGATGGATTATACGACTCCTTAGAACAAACGTTTCACAAGAATTATCTCGAAGCTGTAAAAGGAGTAGTCGACCCTATTGTTTATCAGGAAATATACAACGACCCATCGGGAGATAACTATCATAAT
>JAAYRN010000286.1 GCA_012518765.1 Bacteroidales bacterium | reverse complement strand
TTTCGTTACTCACAACTAAGTCCGACTGGAACCGCACGTTTTTCTTCCATGGCAAATTCTATGAGCGGATTTGGTGCCGATTTTTCTGCCTTAAGTTTCAATCCTGCCAGCATTGGAGTATACAAACGCAGTGAATTTACCTTTTCACCGGCATTGTATCACAGCAAAGCAAATTCTTTGTACAACAAAACCGAAGCCTACGACTTCAAATATAACTTTAATGTGGGGAATTTAGGAGCTGTATTTGTTTTTCCTATTGACAAACAATGGATTATACAATTTGCCACAGGATTTAACCGCATGAATAATTTTCATAATCGCTACATAATCAAAGGTCCTAATATTGGACACAACGGTGGTTCTACCTCTATGACCGATGTTTTTGCACACATTAGCAACGGAATAGCTGACTCTAACTTAACAGGGATAGCATATTGGGCTTATCAAGCCTATCTTATCGATCCGGACACTAATTCGATGTATGCCCACCAATATGTAAGCCATTTAAATGGATTTGATTTAAATCAGCGTAAAGTTATGCAATCCACAGGCTCAGCCAATGAATATGTATTTTCATCCGGTGCCAATTTCAACGATCAAATATACATTGGAGCAACCTTAGGTATTCCGTTCTTTTCATACATGGAAAACTATACTTATTCTGAAAAATTAGCTGATACAGACACTAATACAACTGACTTTAAATCATTTACTTATAAAGAATCGATTAGTTCAACAGCAACTGGTGTTAATTTTAAGTTGGGAATTTTGTATCAACCCTTTCATTTTATGCGTTTCGGAATAAGCTATCATACCCCCTCTTTTTACAATAACGTAAGCGAATATTTTTCCGAAGATACAGAGGCAGAAGGACGTGCCGTTACTCACTCTTTAAACGGAAAATTTAATTATACCCTGACAACTCCCTCTAAGGTAATGGGCGATTTGGCATTTATCATCAATAAATATGGTTTTATTAACCTCCATTATAATTATACCGATTACTCTACCATGCAACTTCATGCAAGAGATTATGACTTTGATGTAGAAAATGAAAACATACGAACATCCTATAAAGAAACGCATTTCTTAGGCATTGGTTCTGAAATAAACTTATCACCGGTTTCCATTCGTTTAGGATATGGCTATCAAACAAATCCCTACCGCTCAACTATCAACAGGTATGGCAGCTATCATCTTATCACGGGAGGATTAGGTATGCGAACACAATACTTTTTTATTGATTTTGCCTATGTTCACAAATTATATAGCACCAAAAGTGTACTCTATCACACAGCGAACAGTAGCATAGTAGATATTGATCAACAAAATCAACATTTTATTCTTACTTTTGGACTAAAAATATAATTACTTTGTGGAAACAAAAAACACATTAAAAAGCGGACTAACTCTTCCCATTATGGAGGAGTTTTGTTCTTTACAAGGCGAGGGGTTTCATACAGGAAAAGCGGCTTATTTTTTACGAATCGGTGGATGCGATGTAGGATGTAGTTTTTGCGACATCAAAGAATCTTGGAATGCCGAAATACACCCCTTGGTTTGTGTCGACAATACGATACATAATATTTTACAATCGGGATTAAAAACCGTTGTAATTACAGGCGGCGAACCCTGCTTGTATAATTTAGCGTACTTGTGTGAACAAATAAAAAAACACGGCATTTCGCTACATTTAGAAACCTCGGGTTCAGCACATTTGAGCGGTGAGTGGGATTGGATATGTTTTTCACCCAAAAAAGAAACATGTATACAACCCGAGTTTTACAAAAAAGCCAATGAATTAAAAATAATTATCGAAAATTCATCTGATTTCCAATGGGCTGAAAAAAATGCAAATCAAATAAATCATTCCTGTGAAATGTTTTTACAACCCGAATGGAGTAAACGCAATCAGATGATGCCCCTTATTGTTGATTATATTTTACAGTACCCCAAATGGAAAATATCTTTACAAAGCCATAAATACATGCGTATTCCCTAAAAAACTGACACAATTTTTTCAATGATGAGTAAAAAAAAGAAAGAAATTATAATTGAAGATTTAGAAATTGTTGATGCTGGAACCGAAGGCGTAGGTATTGGCAGGCACGAGGATACCGTTATTTTTGTCCCTTATGCCGTTCCCGGCGATATAGTAGACGTAAAAGCCATAAAAAAACGAAGCTATTATCATTCTAAAATAATTCAGATAAAAAAACCTTCTCCACAACGTGTGGAGCCCGCTTGCCAACATTTTGGCGAATGCGGAGGATGTAAATGGCAGCAAATGGATTATACAATGCAGTTGCATTACAAACAAAAACAAGTAGTTGACAATTTTATGCGTATTGGGAAATTTCCTTTTCCTCAGGTAAATCCCATACTACCCTCTGACGATATATACACATACAGAAATAAAATAGAATATACTTTTTCTACACGCCGTTGGCTTACCGATACAGAAATTATTAGTCCTGAAAAATTTGATAACAGAGGATTGGGATTTCACATGAAAGGTATGTTTGACAGGATTTTAGATATAGAAAAATGTCATTTACACCCCGATATAGGCAATCGCATACGCAATGCGATTAGAAGATACGCTATCGAAAATAATTTATCGTTTTGGGATGCTCGCGAAAGAGAGGGTTTTTTGCGAAATTTAGTAATGCGATTTTCTTCTTGTGGCGATTTGATGTTGATTGTTGTTTTTTATAACTACAATGCAGATGCCGAAAAACTATTGAACCACATCCATCAATCTTTCCCCGAAATCACCTCTTTACTTTACGTTATCAACGATAAATTAAACGACGTAATAACAGATTTACCTGTAAATCATTTCGCAGGTAAAACACATATAACAGAGAGAATGAATGAGTTGGAATTTAAAATACATCCTCATGCGTTTTATCAAACCAACTCAAAACAAGCCTTAAAATTATATACACTTACCAAGGAATTTGCCCAAATAAAGTCCCACGAAATAGTATATGATTTGTATACAGGCATTGGTACCATAGCTTTGTTTGTAGCCAAAGAAGCAAAAAAAGTAATTGGTATCGAATATGTAGATGCTGCTGTTGAAAGTGCCAAAGAAAATGCTGTTATTAATCAAATGGATAATACTGATTTTTTTGCAGGCGATATGGCTAAAATTTTCACACAATCACTTATAGATACACAGGGCAAACCCCAGCTTATTATTACCGACCCTCCCCGAGCTGGTATGCACCCCAGCGTAGTAAAACAAATTTTAGAAATTGAACCTGAACGCATTGTATACATAAGCTGTAATCCAGCTACCCAAGCCCGCGACATAGCTATGATAATAGAAAAATATAAGGTGGAAAAAGTCCAACCCGTAGATATGTTTCCCCATACCCAACATGTTGAAAATATTACTTTGTTGGTAAAAAAATGATGTAGTAATAAGTGATTGATTTTATGGAAAATAGAAGCGTTTCGACTACGCTCAACGCTCAGGGAAAATATACAAATTAATAGAGCATTGAGCGTAGTCGAAACGCCCAGGAAACTACCTAAACATCTCAAAACAACATATATAACAACAACAGAAAAGCAAATAAAACAGTTCAGTGGTCTCTTATAAAATAAACAAACTTATGTCTTATTTTTATTGTATAAAACTTTCAATAGCCAAGCGGTAACTATCTAATCCGAAGCCAAAAATACATCCTTTGCAAACGGGACTTATAAACGATTGTTTACGAAAAGGTTCTCGTGCCATAATTTGACTGATATGCACCTCTACGACAGGAACATTTATCGCTTTTATGGCATCGCAAATGGCAATAGAAGTATGGGTATAGGCTCCGGGATTAAGAATAATTCCATGGTAATTTCCATGGGCTTGATGAAGGGCTTCTATAAGTTCTCCTTCGTGGTTTGATTGTTTATAATCAATAGTTAAGGCTGTATATTTTTGCCTAAGTTGCTCTAAATAAACATGAAAGGGAATTGTTCCATACATAGTGACTTCTCTTTCGCCAAGTAAATTCAAATTGGGTCCGTTTACAATCAATAACTTCATACGGCATAGATTTATTTTTCGGTGTTTTCAATGTAATTAATCCTAAAAACATCTTCGTTTTCTTTTTTAAGAAAGTAATACTCACGCATATATAGCTCCATCGCATCTTTATTTTCATTTATTTCCTCGTTGACAAGTTTCATTTGATCACACTTGTTTTGTAAAAGACGATTATCGTTTTCTAATTTTTTTATTTCTTTATTGAGTCTAAGATTTAAAAAAACACTATTTTCACTAACACATAAATACGATATAAATAACAATGCTACTATTACAAATTTATATTTTACAATCCAAGTATATAATTTCATCTCAATTTATTTTAATGGTATCAACATACATTTCTACATCTTTTATAATCCTTTGAGCCAGCTCGTTCGCTTTTTTTTCTGACTTACTTTCCGCATAAATTCTAATAATAGGCTCAGTATTCGATTTTCGCAGATGTACCCACTCATCGTCAAAATCAATGCGAACTCCGTCAATATCTATAAGGGGATTATTTTTGTATTTGTCTTTGATATACAATAAAATATTGTCAACATCAATTTTTTCGTTTAATTCTATTTTATTTTTAGAAATAAAGTAATTGGGGAATTTATTACGTAATTGGGAACAACTTATATTTAATTTTGCCAAATAAGATAAAAACAAAGCAATCCCAACCAAAGCATCTCTGCCATAATGTAGTTCGGGATAAATTACACCTCCATTTCCCTCTCCTCCTATGATGGCATGGGTCTCTTTCATTTTTTCCACCACATTGACTTCACCTACAGCTGAGGCAACATAATTACCGCCGTGTTTTTCCGTTACTACGCTAAGAGCCTTTGAGGAAGAAAGATTTGATACAGTGTTACCTACGGTGTTTTGTAAAACATAATCAGCAACTGCTACCAAGGTATATTCTTCTCCAAAAGTTGTTCCATCTTCTTGAATAATAGCCAACCTATCCACATCGGGATCTACCACAAAGCCCACATCGGCTTTTGTGTTTTTTATGGTATTACAAATCTCGTGAAGGTGTTCGGGTAAGGGTTCAGGATTGTGAGGAAATTTTCCTGTCGGCTCACCGTATAAAACATGTATATCATTTACACCCAATGACTTTAACAGTGGAGGCAATGCTAAACCTCCGGTAGAATTTACGCAATCAATTACTACTTTAAAATTTCTTTTTCGAATGGCTTCTACATTTACAAGTTTTAATTCCAATATTTTTTGGATGTGGTTTTCTATGGCGTCATTCTGTTGGTATACCTTTCCTAAGTGGTCTACATTGGAAAATACAATAGTTTCATCTTCCGATGTTTTCACTATTTTTTCTCCTTCTTTTTCCGATAAAAATTCTCCTTTTTCGTTTAACAGTTTCAAGGCATTCCATTGGTATGGATTGTGGCTGGCTGTAATGATAATTCCTCCATCTGCATCTGAATGCAACACTTGCATTTCGACTGTAGGCGTGGTACTTAAACCTACATCTTCCACATCAATTCCCATGCTCATGAGGGTTCCGCTCACGATGCGGTTGAGCATTTCACCCGATATGCGTGCATCTCTTCCTACTACAACTTTTAGTTTTTGTTTTTGCGGGTTTTTTTGTTTTAAAAGATTACTGTAAGCCGCTACGAATTTCACTAACTCAAAGGGAGTTAAATTATCGCCCGAAACTCCACCTATGGTTCCTCTGATTCCAGATATTGATTTTATTAAAGACATTCTATTTTGTTTTTAATCAATCGCATTGGTTAAAAAAGGAGGATTTTCCTGTATCCCATTGCTTCCTACTCTGACCGAAGAAATTTCTTGTTTATATTGACTGCTTGCCTCTCGTTTCATTCGCTGGCTACGCTCATAAGCTGTTTCGTTGATATACTTATCTAATTCTTCCGATGTCATTCCCCTCAAATCGTCATTTCCTAAGTTTTGAGAAGATTTTTTTTGTGTTTCCGAAATGTTTTCTTCTGAAAAAATAGTAGGTTCTGAGTCCAACACTGTGGTTTTAGTTGGATTTTCCTCTTGAATAGAACTTTTTCGCTGAAAATCGTTTGAATCATTATGTAAGCCTGTGGCTATTACCGTAACTCTGATTGATTCTCCCAGTGTGTCGTCAATGCCGTGTCCCCAAATGAGGGTGTCTTTTTCGGAACAGGTTTGATTTTGAAGATGTTCGGTAATGGTATCCAATTCTTCAATAATGGGCTCGTGTTCTGTTCCGTAGGAAATAAAGAACAGTATGTTTTCGGCTCCATAAATTGAATTTTTATCCAACAAAGGGCTATTGATTGCTGCCTCTACAGCTTCTTTCGACCTATTTTCTCCTTTTGCCGTTCCTGAACCTATGATAGCAGTTCCGCTGTTTTTAAGAACCGTTTGAACATCGTTAAAGTCAACATTTATAACTCCGTGTACAGTAATTAATTCGGCTATACTTTTTGCTGCTATTAATAAAACATCGTCTACCTTTGCAAATGCGTTGGATAATTTTAATTCGGGATAGAAACTTTTTAGCGATTCGTTTTTAATAACGATCAAGGCATCTACATTTTGCTTTAATTCGTTAATTCCTTCACTGGCAATTTCAAATTTTCCTCGTTGCTCAAAATTAAAGGGATAGGTAACAATAGCTACAGTAAGTATATCCATTTCTTTGGCTATAGCGGCTATAATAGGCGTAGCACCCGTTCCTGTACCTCCACCCATACCGGCTGTTATAAAAAGCATTTTAGTGCCTTCCAATGATTTTTTTATCATTTCTTCGCTTTCTATAGCTCCCTGTCGGGCTACATCTGGATTAGCACCGGCACCCAAACCACCGTCTCCTAATTGTATTTTTAGGGGTATCGGGCTGTTTTCCAAAGCCTGTTTGTCGGTGTTACAAATCATAAAATCAACGTCTTTTATGCCCATGTTATACATGTGCTTGACGGCATTTCCACCACCACCACCTACTCCCATCACCTTGATGATAGAAAGTGCTGGCTGTTGCTCTGTGTCAACTATAGGTGTTATTTGACCTAACTCATCGTCTATGTTAATATTTAGCATTGTTATTATTTTTTTATTGTTAATAAAATAGTTTCGTGTTTATATTAAAAATCATCGTCATCTCCGTCTATGTCGTCTTCTAATAAATCTTCTAACATTCTTTTTACTTTTTCCCATACGACATTGACATAAGGGGCTCTTGATGATGTAGATACTTTTTCTTCTTTGGGAGTATCTGTTTCTTTTTGCTTTTCGGATTCTTCTATGTTCTCTTCTATGGGCATATTTTCGTTAATGGCTTCTTCTTTTTCAACACCCATAGCCATCAATCCTAAAGCTGTTGCATAAATGGGATTATTGACTATTGTTTTTTCATCAAAAATCATTCTTTCTTCTGGGTTTCCTATTCTGACCGACATTCCAGTTTTGTATTCAGTAAATTCTTTGATAGAGTTTAATAAAGCTCCACCTCCTGTTAAAACAATACCACATCCTAATTTCTTAGCATAGTCGGAGTAACTGATTTCTTGCATTACCCTATCTATAATTTCTTCTACGCGTGCTTTTATTACTTCCGATAATTCAACTTGCTGTATATCAATAGAGGGTCTACCTCTAATTCCCGGTACAGATATAATATGGTCTAATTTGCTTTTGTCGGGGATGCAAGAACCGTATTGTAATTTTATATTTTCAGCATTTTCTTTTATCAGTCCTTTAAATACATTTTTTATATCATCTGTTATTACATCGGCTCCTATGGGAATTACTGCCGTATGACGAAGTATGCCGTTGTAGAAAATAGCTATATCGCAGGTTCCTCCTCCTATATCAACCAAGGCAACACCCGATTCTTTTTCTTGTGGATCTAAAACCACTTCGGATGAGGCTATGGGTTCTAATATAAGTCCTTCCATTTTTAAATTACATCTTTGAACACATCGCAAAATATTTTTAATGTGTTGTGCATTTCCGGTTATGATATTAAAAACAGAGCCTAACTGGGTTCCCAATACGCCTACAGGATCTTTTAAATCAAAATAATCATCTACAAAAAACTCTTGTGGGATGGCATCTATAATTTGCACACCGGGTTTAACTGTCAATTTGAACATGTCTTCAATCAATGCCTCTACATCCTCTTTGCTTACTTCGCTATCGCCGTCTCTGCGTTTGATTTCTCCTTTTTCGTGAAAGCTATAAATATGTTGTCCCGCTATTCCAACTACTACTGTATCAATGGCTACTTGTGAGCTTCGTTTTGCTTCTTTTATTGCCTGATTTACAGCACTTACTGTTTGAGCTATGTTGATAACTTGCCCTCTTTGAACTCCCAAAGAAGTATAAGACCCATGACCCAAAACTTCTATTTTATCGTCATTTTTTCGCCTACCTACACAAACAGCTACTTTGGTTGTACCTATATCAAGACCTACTGCTATTTTATTGCTTTTTACAATTGGTTTTGTTTCTTCTTTTTGTTTTTTACTACGTTTAAACATAATTATTTTTTTTAATTTGCTATCTTTTTTCACAAGGGATTTGATTCCCAAATTTTAAATTTATAAGCGAATATTTATCCCAACCTGTTATTCTAAATCCTTTATTATAAATATATTTCAACTTATTAAACTTTTCTTCCATGTCCTCTATTTTTCCAAACACAATGATGTGATTTCCTACCGTTGGTACTAACTCTATTTCTTGTTGCAAATTTATATAAATTTGTCCAATCTGGGATTTTAAAAACAAATCTTTTTCAATATAATTTGCCATTGTCCAAATATCGAATAAAATACTATTTTTATTTACAGCCAAAGATTGAGGACGGGTATAGTGATAATAAATTTCTCCACTAACAATCAACACTCTACCCGGAGACATGGAGGATAAAGGCAGTATTTTTTTGTTTTGAGAAATATAAAACGATTCGTTGTTTTTATTAAATACTCTTGCTATAACTTTGTGTTGTACGCCTTTCACAACAAGATAGCCCCGTGAATTAGCCATTACATCGACAGATTCTAAGTATGGGAATCTTGTGATTTTTTTCTCTATTTCGTGTAAATCTATAGATTTTATTTTCTTCCCTATTATAATTCCGCAGCTATCTTTGATATAATCGTCTAATTCTTTTTCTGAAAATAAAGGATCGGTTTGGTATTCAATTTTATAAATAATTTTATTGTAAGTCTTGTTTTTAGACAATACCGCATTAACTATAAGTGCTCCTACGACAGCAATTATACTAAGAGTAATGATTACGATTCGTCTTATTTTCATACTTCAAATGCTGTTTTAATTTTATCAACTAATCTATCTATATCGCCCGCTCCAAATGTTGCAATTAGTTCGGGTTGAATGGATTTCAAATACGGTATTAGGCTTTCTTTGGATTGTAAACTTTTGTTTGGATTTTTAATTTTATCCAACAACATCTGCGAATTTATCCCTTCAATGGGTTCTTCGCGTGCAGGATAAATATCAAGTAAAACAACCTGATCCAATAACTCTAAGCTCGCTACAAATTCATCGGCAAAATCTCTTGTTCTTGTAAAAAGATGCGGTTGAAAAATTCCACATAATTTACGTTGTGGATGAATATTTTTGATGGAGGTAATGGCTACTTTTAACTCATTGGGATGATGTGCATAATCGTCTATATAAATCAAATCTTTTCTGCGTAGGATGTATTCAAACCTGCGTTTTACTCCTTTGTATATGGACAATTGTTGTTTAATCAAATCGTGAGGAACTCCCTGTATATGAGCTACTGCAACGGCAGCTATGGCATTTTCTATATTGTGTAATCCTGCTGTTTGAAACTTCATATTTTCTATAACTCCTTGTGGAGTTTGTATGTCGAATATATATTCCTCCTGTTGAATTTCAATTTTAGAGGCGTAAAAATCACATTTTGAATCGCTTAGACTATATGTATAGGTTTTACATGTAGGCGAAAAACGTTGGGCTATGTCTTTTTTTGTAATCAAACAACCCGAAGGGTTTATATTTTGAATAAAGTTTTTAAATCCCTCATCTATGGAATCTGCTGTTTTATAGATATCTAAATGGTCTGCTTCTACCGAAGAAACTATTGCAATATCGGGAAACAAGTGTAAAAACGAACGATCGTATTCGTCTGCTTCGGCTATCAAAATATTTGCATCTGTATCGTATATAAAATTTGAATTAAAATTAGACGCAATTCCTCCGATAAAGGAAAGTATTTTATTGTTTTCCCAAAGCAAAAGACTTGTCATTGAAGTAATTGATGTTTTTCCATGCGAACCTGCAATGGCGATAGTAAATTTATTTTCAGCTATCTTGCCCAAAACTTCCGAACGCTTCGTCATCGGAATATTATTTTCTTTGCAAAATACAAATTCTTTATGCGTTTTCGATATTGCAGGCGTATAAACAACTAAATCAACATCATTGGGTATAAATTCTGTATTTTCATCAAAATGTACATCGATGCCCTCGCTTAAAAGTTTTGCAGTTATCTTAGAGGGCGTTCTATCGTATCCCGAAACTATGCATCCATTTTCTTTGAAATACCGAGCCAACGCACTCATGCCTATGCCTCCTATTCCTAAGAAATAAATTGTTTTTATATTTTTAAATAATAGACTCATAATTAAGTAGATAATAGTTTTTTTATTTCAATTACTATGCGTTCCGTTGCATCGGGTATGGCTAATTTTTTTAGATTTTTACTCATTTCTTCACATTTTTGATTGTTGTCTATAAGATCAAAAATGACATAACCTAATTTTTCTTTTGTTTCCTTGTCGGCTACGCTTACGGCAGCTCCTGCATTGGCAAGTACATTTGCATTTTTTGTTTGATGATCTTCGGCTACATTGGGAGAAGGGACTAACACACAGGGTTTTCCTACTATACATAATTCCGAAATAGACAAAGCTCCAGCTCTAGAAACAATGACATCGGAGATTTTGTATAAATAATCCATTCGCTTTACAAAAGGAAGAATTTTAATTCCCTCTATTTCCTTGAGTTTCTCGGGGATAGATTGATAGTAATACTCTCCTGTTTGCCATATTAATTGGATTCCCTCGCTGATAAAATCGTGAACTATTTCCATCAAACTTTCATTGATTGATTTTGCCCCCAAACTCCCTCCTATGACCGAAACTATTTTTTTGTTAGGGTCTAATCCGAAATATTTATAGGCATCTTCTTTATTTTGAGGCAGATTGATAATATCACTTCGTACAGGATTTCCCGTTTTTACTGTTTTGTTGGGGTCAAAAAATGATTCCAAATTATCGTAAGCCGTGCAAATAATTTTTGCTTTTTTGGCTAAGATTTTATTTGTAATACCGGGGTAAGAATTTTGTTCTTGTATTAATGTTGGGGTTTTTTTCGAAGCTGCTATTTTCAATACAGGTCCGCTCACATAGCCTCCTACACCTATCGCTATGTGTGGATTAAAGTCGACTATGATTTTTTTAGCTTTTCGCAAACTTTTCCAAACACGAAACGGAAGTTTTAAGTTTGTTATCACATTTTTAAGCGTAAAACTACGCTGTAAGCCATACATATCTATTCCCTTAATTTCATATCCAGCTTCTGGTACTCGCCTCATTTCCATCCTATTATTTGCTCCTACAAACAATATATCTACGTCAGGAATTTGATTTCTCAGTTCATTAGCTATGGCTATGGCTGGGAAAATATGTCCTCCTGTACCTCCACCGGATATGATAATTCTTGTTTTCATTCTATCGTTGTATGTTGGTTAATTTTTAATTTTTTTTCTCTTTTAGCCTCTTTACTTATGCTTAAAATCACTCCAAAACAGATGGATGTTACAATAATTGACATACCTCCCCAACTAAACATAGGCAGGGTTTGTCCTGTACTTGGAAATAATCCTATGTTGACTAAAACATGGATTAATGCCTGAAAAACAATCAAAAAACCTAAGCCTACAGCCAAATAAACACCAAAAACTGATTTTGTATAACGTATGATTTTAAATACCCTGTAAAAGATAATTAAATAGAAAAATATCAACACAATTCCAATAATAGCTCCGTATTCTTCTACGGTTATTGCAAAAATATAATCGGAATAACATTGGGGTAAATAGCTGTTAAATATTGAGTTACCTGGTCCATTTACAGGCATTATTCCTCCTGTAGCTATGGCTCCTTCGGCTAAAATTTCTTGACGAATATTGTCAGGATTTACCGTTTTGACATATTTTTCTATATCAGTTTCCTTAGCATCAAAAAAGCGTTCAACACGATTTTTTACCGTTTCAAAACGATTAAATCCCGGTATACCAAATCCATTGGTTGAAATAAATAATCCTCCAAATAACAAGAGGATAACAAGAGTTGTAAAAAATATTTTTTTCTTTAAAGGAGAAATAAAAAGCAATACAAAGCTGGTTATCAGTAAAATAATACTTGTAGAAACGTTTTGAGTCATAATCAGTACTGACACCAACAAAATAGCACCAAGTAGAGGAAGAAATTTATGTTTTATATCGTTAATTTCGTTGCCCCATTTTGCAATAATTTGAGCTAAAAATATAATTACAAAAAATTCAACTATATAAAAAGTTTGTATTCCAAATAGTTCGCGTTTGGCTTCGTTGCTCTCATGCCCAAACGCAATGGTGGCTACCAATAAAATAATGGCAAATACAAATCCTATTCTTGATATTCTACCAAACCACCTATAATCAAACAAATGAACTATATAAATCAATATAAATCCTAAAAGCAAATTAAATCCATGTGAACGGAAATAAAACAAAAAGTTTTGTTTTGCTAAATCATTTGACAATCCTGATGCAGCACTGTAAATCACTATCATGGAGAAAATACCTAAGCATGCCGCTATAATCCAAATGATTTTGTCGCCTTCAAATTTACCGAAAATATTACGCATGTTCACTTGTAAATAAATTTTAAAGTTGTGCTATGGCGTTTTTAAATGCCAATCCTATTGATTGATAATCTTTTGTATCTTCCTCGTATTCACATGCTGGAGAAAATAAAATAATATCATCTGGTTCTGCCGAATAAAAAGCCGTAAAAACTGCCTCTTCCATATTTTCTCTCACATAAATAGTAGGAACAATGGACGAAAATGCTTGAAATATTTTTTCGCTATCTTTTCCTATGTAAACAATGGCTTTTACTTTTTTGGAAACATTGACAAATAGCTCTTTATAATCTATGTCTTGATTTTCTCCCGTTGTTATCCAAATAAATTCTTGCTTTATAGTTTCAAAAGTATAGTAGGTTGCATTTATTGATGTAGCTTTGGCATCGTTAATAAATGTAACTCCTTGATACTTTTTTACTGTCTCTAATCTATGTTCTTCTTTATCGAAGCGATTTAAAATTTTTTGTAAGTTTTTGTTTCTTACTTCAATCAAACGATTGGTGTTAAAATTACCAACCGTTTCCGTTTGCTTGAGAAATATTTTTTCTATGTCCATGATATATAATGTTTTTGTTTAACGTATTTTTAAAGTAATTACCGTAAAAACTGCCAGCATAATTCCAATAATAAAAAATCGCTGTACAATTTTTGCTTCGTGCCATCCTTTTTTCTGATAATGATGGTGAATGGGAGCCATCAAAAACAATCGTTTGCCTTCGCCGTATTTTTTCTTTGTGTATTTAAAATAAGATACTTGTAATAAGACAGATATACTTTGCACCAAAAAGATTCCACACAAAATGGGTATTAGCAATTCTTTACGAATAATCACTGCAAAAACAGCAATAATTCCTCCCAGTGCTAACGAGCCAGTATCGCCCATAAATATTTGAGCTGGATAACAATTCCACCAATAAAACCCAAGACAAGCTCCTATCAAAGCCCCTGTGAAAATCATGAGTTCGCCCGTATCGGGAATATACATAATGTTTAAATAATCGGCAAAAATTGTATTCCCCGATACATACGCCAATACACCCAAGGTTGCTCCTATGATTGCCGTAGTCGAAATAGCCAGTCCGTCCAATCCATCGGTAAGATTAGCCCCATTACTAACAGCTACAATGATAAATATAATAACAGGAATATAAATTAGCCACGCCCATTTTTGATAATCTTTTCCTATCCATTTCAATAATACCGCATAATCAAACTCATTATTTTTAACAAAAGGAATGGTTGTTTTGGTTGATTTTGAGGCTTCTACACATTCGTAAGCGTTTACACCCTTTGCAGAACTGTTTTCAACCTGAAAAACAGACTCTGTTTGCACATAGCTTACTGTATCGCATTTATCTTTAATAACTACTTGCGGATGAAAAAACAAGACCAACGCCACCACCAATCCAAGTATAGACTGCCCCATCAGCTTCATTTTAGACGACATACCTTGTTTGTTCTTTTTAAATACTTTGATATAATCATCGATAAATCCTAATAATCCCAACCAAACGGTGGTAAAAATCATTAGTAATATGTATATGTTATCTAACTTGTTAAATAAAAGAACAGAAATAAGTATGCTGGAAAGTATGATAATTCCTCCCATAGTAGGCGTTCCTTTTTTCTCCATTTGCCCTGCAAGTCCCAAATCGCGTATGCTTTCACCGATTTGTTTTTTTTGTAAAAATCGAATAATATATTTTCCTATGATCATAGAAAATATCAGCGATAGTATGGTTGCCAATCCCATACGAAAAGAAATGTACTGAAACATTCCCGCTCCGGGAAAATCAAACGCTTTGTCTAACCAAGCAAAAAAGTTGTATAGCATACCTGTATTTTTTAGTTTATTTTTAAATATTTTATCACCACCTCCGCATCGCTAAAATGGCGTTTTACTCCTTTGATTTCCTGATATTTTTCATGTCCTTTGCCCGCTATTAAAATAACATCGTCTTTATGTGCCAATAAAACTGCCGTTTTAATTGCTTGTTCTCTATCAGAAACCACCAATACTTTTTCATCGTTAGGTGTTCCTTTCAACATGTCTTTTATGATTTCATCTGGATCTTCGTCTCTGGGATTATCCGATGTAAGTATCAGTTTATCACTTAAATCATAGCTTATTTTTGCCATTTCGGAACGTTTACTTTTATCTCTATTGCCTCCACTTCCTACTACGGTAATTATATTTTGTTTGGATTTTCTGATTTTACGAATCGTTTTTAAAACATTTTCTAAGGCATCGGGAGTATGGGCATAATCAACTATAGCCGTAATGTTATTTTTCCCTACATAGGTTTCAAAACGACCTTCGGCAGGATTCAACGAACTTAAAACCTTCAGGATTTTATTGTCGTTTATTCCTAATAATCTTGCTGTTGCATAAATTGCCAAGGTGTTATATGCATTAAAAACTCCTGTAAGTTTTACCCAAACTTTGTGTTCGTTTATATCCAATTGCATCCCTCTAAAATCGTGTTCTGTGATTTTTGCTTTAAAATCGGTAGCTCCACTTAATAAGCCATAAAAGTATTTTTTTGCTTTGGTGTTTTGTAACATTATTTTGCCATTGGCGTCGTCTATATTACTCAGTGCAAAAGCGTGAGAAGGCAGGGTATCAAAAAATGTTTTTTTGGCTAAAATATACTCTTTAAATGTTTTATGATAATCTAAATGATCGTGTGTGATGTTGCTAAAAATGCCTCCTTCGAACCTCAATCCTTCTACCCTACGCTGAACAATGGCGTGAGAGCTTACTTCCATAAAACAAAATTCGCATCCCTTTTCACACATCAAAGCCAATAACTTATTGATAGAAACGGCATCGGGTGTGGTATGGGTAGATGGAATGATTTCATTATTGATCCTATTTTCAATCGTACTTAATAAACCCGCTTGGTAACCAAGTCCTAAAAACAATTTATGCAACAAGGTTACGGTAGTTGTTTTCCCATTGGTTCCCGTAATACCCACTAATTTTAATTTCTGTGAAGGATAATCGTAAAATGCAGAAGCTATGTGAGCCAATGCTAAAGAGGAATTTTCAACTTGTATGTAGGTTACATTATCGTCTAATTGTGATGGAAGATTTTCTAAAACAATACAATAAGCTCCTTTTTCTATGGCTTTTGAAATATAGTCGTGTCCGTCTACTTGTGTTCCTTTTTGAGCTACAAACATAGATTGAACAACAACTTCCCTTGAATCAAAACATATTGAACTTATATTTTTTGATACAGAACCTATTGTTTTAATTGGTCTTATGTTTTTAATTAACTCTTCACATCGTTTCATTTCAACCTATATTAATTTTTTAATTCAACCACAACTTCATTGTCTAAAAATGATACACGGTTTACTTTTCCTACTCCTTGTAAAGCAACTTTATATCCTAATTTTTCAAGTAAATAAACGGCATCTTTTGCCGTTGCTCCTCTCAACTGACTTGCTATGTTTTGTTTTTTAATATCTTTCTTTTCAAAAATAAGTTTATTTTCCTCATCTTCTTGTACAACCTGCACCCAGTGTTGTGAGCGTGGATATTTGGTTTTATAACCCAAATAGGTATAAATATTTATCATATCTTCTGCTTTCCCAAATTTAACCGTTGGGGCATTTTTTATCATTCCTTTATTTGTCTGACTCCAAGCTATTTGATTGTCTCTACTTACAATTTTTTCGGCAATTTCTTTACACACAGGAGCAGCCACATGACCTCCATCTAAGGTTGTTTGAGATATGAGAACCAAGCAACTATACTTTGGATTTTCACTTGGGAAATAACCAATAAACGAAGAGTTTTTGATATTGGAATATCTTTTCTCTTTTTCGTCAAAAATAAATGCTGTTCCCGTTTTCCCCGCAATCAAAGGTCGCACATTGAGGCTTGTATCGCGTAAACTCATTTTGTAATTATCATCCCTTGCTCTCATTCCTGTTCCGTGAGTAACAGCTCTTTCTAAACAGGCTTGTGCTTTTTTAATTGTTGTTTTTGAGCAAATTTGAGGGTTGATAACTTCGGCATATTTTTCAACAATTTTATTATTTGGATGACGTATGCTTTTTACCAAAATGGGTTGAATGTATTTTCCATCGTTTGCAATTGCATTGTAATAAGCCAACATATATATAGGTGGCACTTTAATGCTATATCCGTGTGTTACATTTCGATAATCCACTTCTCTTTGAGTAATACTTTTTAAAACAGGCATTTGAGCCTTAGCTACCTCAATATTAAGATTTTTCTGTAGCGACATTTTCATAATAGCCATGAAAAAATCGTAATAATTGGGATAAGCTATTTTTGCAGCATTATACAATCCATCGTTATCCGAAATTTCAAACGCTCGACACAGGGAAAATTTTCTATTTTCCTCGCAAGGTACAACGGTCGAAGTATCTACCTTTTTAGATTCTAAGGCGGCTAATAAAGTAATTAATTTAAATGTAGAACCCGGTTCGTAAGATTCTCTAATTGCGTGGTCTACAGTTTCTTCATATACTCCTTCTCTTGTTCGAGTTAGGTTGGATATGGCTTTTATTTCGCCTGTTTCTACTTCCATTACAATGGCACAACCCCAAGCAGCATGAGTTTGGATTAATTTATCCATAAGAGCATTTTCTGTAATGCGTTGAATATCTATGTTAATTGTGGTAATAATATCGGCTCCATTCTGAGGATTTACTTTTCTGTTTTCACGAAGTGGAACTAATACATTATTGACATACAATCTTTTGTACATAAGTCTTTCTTCGGCTAATAAGCTATCGTAATAACCTTCAATGCCTCTATCATAAACGATAGAGTCTGTATATTTTTTACTTTGTTGTACGCTTAAATATCCTATGGTTGCCGTGGCACAATTTTTATAAACATTATTATGTATCAATCTTTTATCTACCTTACAACCTCCATGTAGCTTAGATTTAGCCGGAAACAAAGAGCATATTTTATCCCAGTGTTCTTGTGTAACCCATTCGTTTGCTTTGGTGGCTTTGGATATTTTGATGATTTTATAGTGTCTTTTTAATTCTTTCAACTCACTTAAAGCATTTTGTCTTATTTCTTCATTTTCACTTTTTGAGTTCAACATGCATCTTCTATAATCTTTCCTATATTCCAAATAAGTTTCTTTTATCATTTTTTCATACTCTTGGAAAGTCATGCGGGGATTTATTTGTATGAAAATAGAAATCAATGAATCGAGATTTTGCATAAATTTAGCTGAGTCGACCACTTCGGATGGATACCAATATAAATCGTATATGTATATGGTTGAAAGCATTAAATCGTTTTCGGCGGAATAGATATTTCCACGAATACCTGTTCTGTATACATAATTAGTCGTAAATAAACGATCGTCTACTACCACCTTAGCCGAATCGAAACTACCTCTGTATGAATTTGATTTCTTAACAACCAAAGAAACAACACGCACAGCAGCCACAATCCCTATTGTAAGAATAATGAGGTATAAAAATAATGTATTTAAAACTATTTTCTTCATTAATGATCGTCTTCTTTAGTTACTAAAATCTTATATTCCAAACTTTTATTTTGTACATAACCTTCTTCTTTAAATCTCTCCATTAGTTCCTGCCCTTGTAATTCATCTAAAAAAGTAGTTTTTTGTTTTATTTTCATGTATTCTGTTGTTATTTTGATTTTTTCATCCTTAAGTTTTTCTATTTTATTTCTATTGGATTGTATAGATAAATTATTATATATCAATAAAATAAGTATTAAAATAATAAAAGAAATGAACAACCAATTTTTTTTGAAATTAATTGTTTTTAAAAATCCTCCGCCAAAAACCCCAATAAAAAACATTCTAATCCCTTTTATAAAAGGGTTGGAAGTCTTTTTGCGAGGAGGATGTCGCTTGGTAGCTCTCTCCTTTTCAGACTTCTGCTGAACATTTTCCACTTGTTCGTTTTGTAAATTTGGATTCATATTTTGCGTCATATATTTATTTCTTTTCGGCTATTCGTAATTTTGCACTTCTGCTTCGTGGGTTTTCTATCATTTCATTTTCATCGGGAACAATGGCTTTTCTTGTAATTAAATGAAAAGGTGTCAATGGATTACCATAAAAATCTTTTTTTATTTTATCTTCCATATTACCGCTTCTCATAAATTGTTTAACCATTCTATCTTCCAATGAATGATAGGAAATAATAAGCAAACGTCCTCCTGTATTCAATAAATCAATGCTTTGCAGTAAAAACTCTTGCAAGGCTTCTAATTCACGATTTACCTCTATTCGTAAGGCTTGGTATAATTGGGCTAAGTATTTATTTTCTCTTTGTTTTGGAATGTGTTTTTGTATGATTTCTATAAATTGTTTAGAACTTGCAATTTCTTGATTTTTACGTTCTTTTACAATTTCAAAAGCTAATTTTCTTGCATTTTTTACTTCTCCGTATTGGTAAAAAACACGACTTAAATCTTTTTCTTCGTACGTATTTAAAATATCTGTAGCTGTAAAAGATTTTCGCTTATCCATTCGCATATCCAACTGACAGTCAAACCGAGTGCTAAATCCTCTTTCCTGATTATCTATTTGATGTGAAGAAACTCCTAAGTCAGCTAAAATGCCATCTACTTTTTCAACTTCATGTAATTTTAAAAACCTTTTGATATGTCTAAAATTAGCATGTATTAGTGTAAATCTATGATTATCAATACTGTTTTTAATAGCATCCTCATCTTGATCAAATGCAAACAATCTTCCTTTTTCGTCCAACTGCTGTAAAATTGCTTTGGAATGACCTCCCGCACCAAAGGTAACATCCACGTAAGTTCCACATGGATTTATATTTAGCCCCGCTACACTCTGATGTAGTAAAACAGGCTTATGATAAGTGGTCGTAGAAGTCTCCATCTCCAAATATTTGATTAGCTATATCGTCTATAATTTCTGGATTTTCTTTCGAAAATCTGTTTAATTCTTCTTCGTATAATTTTGGATCCCAAATTTCAATAAAAGTAGTCATCCCTACTATCAACAATTCTTTGTCTAAACAAGCATATTGAGATAGTGGTTTGGGTATTAGTAATCTGTTTTTTGCATCTAATTTTATTTCTGTAGCACTTCCCATAAAATAGCGAATAGCCTGACGATTGGAAGGTTTAAAAGAGTTTAACTTGTTTAGTCGCTCTTTGTAAACATTCCAGACATTGATGGGATAAAGGGTTAAGCATTTTTCGGTGCTTCTGTTTATCATAAATCTACCCTCTATTTTTTCGCTCACTTCGCGCAAAATAGCCGTAGGTAACTGAAACCTCCCTTTACTGTCTAATGTACTGCTATACGCTCCTTCTGATGTAAACATATTGCTACTTTTTTAGTTTTTGGCATGAAATTCCCCATTTTTTCCCATTTTTTCCCACTTCATGCTACAAAAAAAATTGTCTTTCAACAAATTCAATATCATTATATTACGTTAATATTTTAAAACAATCCAAAATAATCATCAATCATAACAAATAAACAAGCACGCAGATATTTTGACCTTAAACTCCTGATTTTTATTAAATTAAACTCAATAGCCACAGTTCAAGATATTCCACGCTTTTGATAGTGCAAAAATACATTTATTTCGTTAACCACGAAAAAAATGTTGAAAAAAATTAAAAGTTTTTAAATCTACTACGAAAATATCTGTTTTTATTTGGTTCATTTACCCTGTTTTTAAAGCTATTTTTCACCCTTACTTTTCCATAATTTCTATGATTATAAACTATAAATAAAAAAATAATGGGTTGAGTTGTTATGTGAAAAAATAATCGTAACTTTGCTAAAGTTTTCGTAAAAGTTAAGAATGGACTCTGTAGCTTTTACAAAACAATGATAATCCGACAAGTAGAAACAAAAAACTAATTTTTAGAGTCCGCTTAAAAAACTAATCAACATGAAAAATTATTTAATCTTTATTTTTTTTTCAATCTCATTGGGAGTAATTGGACAAAACAACATCCAAGAGGATAAGTTATTAAACCTCATGCAAACCGAATTGAATAGGAATATGCAATTGTTAGAAAAAGAAAAAAATCCTGTGTATTTGCTAAGTTATCGCATTGAGGATATACAAAAACAATCTTTAACATCTGAATTTGGATCTTTATTTGACGCTGACAAAACATCGACAAGACGGTTGACCATTCAGGTAAGAGTGGGGAGCAAAGAATTTGATAATTTTCAGGAAAAACGTAAATCCGATTTTTCAATGGGTTCTTCAGGCATTTCGGTAGGAATAACATTATCACTGGACGATGACTCGAAATCTATCCAACAAACATTGTGGAGAGAAACTGAAAGAGCGTATCGCGCTGCTGTAAAAAAGTATGAGCATATAAAAACAAGTAAATCATTATTAGTTGAAAAAGAAGATAAATCTCCAGATTATTCCGATGCAGAAGTAGTAGAATATTATGAAAAGCCAATTTTGTTTTCCGATTTGGATTTTAACACCAAACAATGGGAAGAAAAAATAAAAACTTACAGTGCATTATTTGCCAACGAGAAAGAGTTACTAAAGGGCAGAGCCAGTATTAGTATTTCATTGGAACGTAAATATTTTATCAACAGCGAAGGAACGAAAATAGCTCAAAATCAAACCGCTACTCATCTACGTATTTTCTCTCAAACTCAAGCCGATGACGGAATGATATTGCCAATGTATAAAAGCTATTTTTCACATCTTCCCTCAGAGCTACCCGAAGATTCAACCGTTATAAGCGATATACAAACAATCATAGAAAAATTAACGCTCATGCGTACTGCACCTGTAGTTGACGCTTATGATGGACCAGCCATATTATCCAAAGAGGCTGCAGGTGTGTTTTTTCACGAAATATTTGGACATAGAGTGGAAGGTTATCGAATGAAAAACGAAACAGACGCACAAACTTATAAGAAAAAAGTAAATGAAGAAATTTTACATCCCGATATATCTGTCATTTTCGATCCAACAATCAAAGAATACAAAGGAAACTTATTAAATGGAAGCTATCAATATGATGATGAGGGAGTAAAAGGAGAAAAAGTTGTAGTAGTTGATCGCGGTGTTTTAAAGAACTTTTTAATGACACGTACTCCCATTGAAAATTTTCCTAAATCAAATGGACATGCGAGAGCTGCTAGTTATTACCAACCCGTTTCTCGTCAATCCAACTTAATTGTAGAAACGATTCGTCCTTATACTGACGAGGAACTAAGAAAAATGCTGATAAAAGAACTGAAAGAACAAGGAAAACCCCATGGCTATCGCTTTGAACAAGTTCGTGGAGGTTTTACCTTAACGGGAAGATATCTTCCTAACTCTTTTAATGTTACCCCTTTAGAGGTGTATCGTGTTTATGCTGATGGTCGTCCTGATGAATTGGTTAGAGGTGTAGATTTAGTAGGAACACCTTTAACTATGTTCTCCCAAATAGAAGCATTAGGTGATGCGCATGGTAATTTTGCCGGTATTTGTGGTGCTGAGTCGGGAGGCGTTCCCGTAGGTTGTTGTTCGCCTTCTCTATTTATAAAACGTATTGAAATACAACGTAAAGCTAAAAATCAAGATATTACACCTATCTTAGAAAGACCCTTTGACCCACAAAAAAATATTCAACAAGACGATTTTGCTACCATTGCTTTCAAGGCTATGGAAGATGAAATGAAACGTAGTTTAGAGTTGCGTTTAGATAGTTTTGAAAGCCCCTATTACATTAGTTATTTGGTTACTGATGCAAAAACAATGACTGTTAGTAGCTCATTAGGAGGTATCATTAAATCAAAAGAAACACCATACAGAAGTCAATCGACCACTGTTTTGGTGGGGAATAACACATTAAATAATTTGAACTATTCAAGCGATGAATCGGACATATTTTTCGATGACAATAATAACGCGCATTTTTCTATAGAAGATGATTATAATTCCATTCGAGAATCTTTATGGAGTTCAACAGACGATCAGTATAAAAAGGCGGTTCAAACATTAGAGTCTAAAAAAACGGCTATCAAACAACAAAATTTACCCGAAGAAGAAAAAAACTTACCCGATTTTTCATCTGTGCCTGTATTGACAAAAATTATTGAAAGCCAAAAAGAGGACTTAAACATTACAAACATTGAAAATTTGACAAAAGAATTATCTTTAGTATTTGAAGACTATCCTCATTTTATAAACTCAATGGCTACTATTGATGTATTTCAAGCAGATGCACTATACTTAAACTCGGAAGGAATCAAATACAAACAACCCGTTTCTTTAGTTAAGTTAAATGTAACCGCTTCTGTAAGAGCTGATGATGGAGAAATATTGGAAGATAACATTTCAGTATACACCAAAAAAATCAACCAATTACCCGATAAAGAAAATCTAAAAAAACAAATTCACCAAATGGCTACCATGTTAAACGCACTAACGAAAGCCCCAATTATGAATGAAATTTACAAAGGTCCTGTTATGTTCGATAGCGATGCAGTAGGATATATTGTATCTCAATCATTCTTTAACAATTCTGCTGGATTAATAAGTAAGCGTAAAAAAATTGAAAGTGTTTCATCTTCTTTCGATATATTTGCTCTTTTGGGAGGTGAAAACCCCAAAGAAAACAAATACGAAATGCAAATAGGGAAACAAATCATTGATAAAAACATATCACTTACTGCAATTAACAATACAAAATCATTTGAAAATCAACCTTTAATAGGAGCTTATGAAATTGATGCAGAGGGAGTAATGGTAGCTGACAGGCTTCCACTGATTGAAAACGGAACATTAAAAACATTGCTAAAAGACCGTATTCCTACTCAAAAAATTTCTCATTCGAACGCTCATAAACGCTTTTCAATTCAAAGCAGTTACCTAAATCCCAGTTTAGCCCCAGGAGTTGTTGAAATGACTGGCAAAAAAACAACGGATATGAAAAAGATGAAAAAACGACTAATAGCTACAGCGAAAAAGAAAGGTTTTGAATATGCATATGTTGTACAAAAAATAGGAAATATTACTTTAATGTTAGACGATTTAGTTTCAAGCATGTCCAGAATTACCTCAAGTTTCAACTCCGTAAAACCCATATACATATACAGAATATCTGTAAAAGATGGAAGTGAAACATTGATGCGTATGGCAACAATGTCAAGTGTTTCACTTGAATCTTTCAAAGAAGTTGTTTCCATAGCAAATCAACAACAAGTTTGCAATATATTATCAAGTAGTAGCGGAGGATTTTTAGGAGCTATGTTTTCCGATAACAATGGAACTCCCTGTTCTTTAATTCTTCCAAAAGCTATCATATTAAATAATATTGAAATTAAAAAAGACCAAGGAACTGTATTTCAAAAAACACCCGTTTCACCTAACCCTCTTGTCAAATAATTGAAGAAACATTGTTTTGCCAAGAAAAGTGATAAAACGTTTATGTAAATAAATTTCAGTAATTATTATTTACATAAAAATAAGGCTTTCAATAACTTTACATTGAGCAATCGAATTGCTATTACGGTTCTATTTATAGAAATATAAAATCAAGAGAAAAACAATGTATTTTTTGTTATTTTTGCATATTAATTTCAAATGCGAAAAAAATGACAAAAATAAGATTAGTTATTTGTATTTTATGTACATGTATATTTTCTTCTCTTTCTGCTCAAAGTTTTTATTCTGACTTTAGGGACGGAATGATATACGTCAAATTTGTAGACGAATTTCCATTAGACAAAATTTCAATTGTCAACAAAAATGACACAAAACCCACAACAAGAATTGCAAAAGATCAATTCCCTTTTTTAGAAAAAATCTTTCAAAAATATGGTGTTATTGCTATTCATCGTCCATTTACCATCTATGAAAACCCAAAACTACTTAGAATTTTACAAATCGAATTTGCTGAAGACTCTAAAATAGAAGACTTTATAAATGACTTAAAAAGTTTTGAAGAAATAGAATATGCTGAAAAAATCCCTTTTGAAAGGCTTTGTTCTCCTCCTAACGACCCCCTGTACGGAACTGTAAATGGAGGTGATATGAAGTGGCATTTAGACATGATAAAAGCCGACTCAGCATGGAAAATACAAACAGGCAGTCCAAATATAAAAGTAGCTATTGTCGACAATTATGTATGGGGAAATCATCCTGATTTACAAATAGATTCAGTTAATCTTTGTCAAGTTACCTACGATTCTTATGCTGGATATAATTATACTTTGGGAAATACTGCAGCGTCTCCTCCAAGTAGCTACTACACCCAATCGTCCAACAACAATGCCTATAAGGCTTCGCATGGCACACATTGTGCTGGTTTAGTAGGAGCAAAAAACGATAATAACATAGGCATAGCATCCATTGGTGGTGGAGTTACACTCATGGGAGTTAGGGCTGCATCTGATGGAGGCACTTTGCTTTATACGTATCAAGGTGTACAATGGGCTGTTGAAAATGGGGCTCGTGTCGTTAGTATGTCTTTTGGTTCTAACCACCACATTCAAACTATAGAAACCTTTATGAAAGTTTTATACGATGCTGGAATTATATTGGTAGCTTCAGCTGGCAACCAAGGAGAAGAAGGAAATCCAGAACATTATCCTTCTGAATATCCCGGTGTTATCTCTGTTGCCAGTGTAAATGGAGATAAAAAGCTATCTTATTTTTCTCAATACGGAATTCGTGCAGATGTAGCATCTCCCGGAGGATTTATTAAATCGAGGGCAACCTATCCAAATGTCCTTAGCACAACCTACTGCCAAGCATACATTTTAAAAAGTAGATACACCTCTCTGCAAAACACATTTTACGATGGCATGCAAGGCACTTCCATGGCTTGTCCGGTAGCGGCAGGTTTATGCGGACTCATGTTATCGCAAGATAGTACACTCAGTCCCGATGAAGTAAAAAGACGACTCATGTTAACCGCTCAACCTCTTCATTCTGCATCCAGTACAACCATTAATGGAAATGGTTATATCGATGCTTATGCTGTTCTAACGTTTAAAGAACTTGAGCTCAAAGATACATTGTTATTATCTGCTGCATCACAAAGTATAGATACAATAAAAATAAGAGCAACTCACGATTGGCACATTAGCAATATTCCTTCTTGGCTTACAGTAAGCGACAGCGTAGGTAGCAAAGGATACCATACCATATATATATCTGCCAACGAATCCAATACAAGCGAAAACCATCGCGAAACTATTTTAGATGTTAACATGGGAGACATTACTAAAAAACTACACGTCATACAATTAAACTATGAATTATATTTAACAGCAAGTCCTACTTTTATACGTTTTTCGGGAAAAAGAGACAATGCAGATACCATTTTGATTTCCTCCAATATGGATTGGAAAATCATCAATTCGGCAACATGGATAAACGTAGATAAAACATTGGGAAATGGAAGTGATTCCCTATTTATAAATACCAAATCGGCAAATTCTTGGGGATATAATAGACTTTGTTCCTTGCTTGTTAGCGGTATAAATTTTATGGAAGAGCTGATCATCATTGAACAACGAATCCCCGACTTTATTAGATGGGAAACCACATCAACTCAAATAGATCCTGCAAAAGATGACAACGTAGCTATACGTGTTTTATCCAATGTAAATTGGACGCTCACAGGAGGCGACAGTTGGATAGAAGCAAACCTAAATGCTGGGACAGATACCATGGAAGTTGTTTTTACTGTTTTGGAAGACAACACCACAGGCGAAGAAAAAAGCACCTCGTTTACTGTCTCCAACGAAAACATATCAAAAACACTACTTGTTATTCAAAAACAAGACCTTTCCATTAGCTCTCTTTCATCAGCAGAAGACATATTCGTATATCCAAATCCTGTTTCCGATTATTGTATAGTTCAAAGCAAAGATTCAAAAATTGAAACCATCAAAATCTTTGATTTTACTGGAAGATTAGTACATACTTATCACCCTACGCAAGACGAAATAATCGACTTGAAAAACATATCAAAAGGAATGTATTTTATGCTTATAACAACAAATAATCAAAATACAATATACCGAAAAATAATCAAACAATAAACTTACTTACAAACAGTTAAAATATGGCATACAAATTGCTTTTTAATGAGGATGAAGAGTTTTGTAATTTATTATTTAAAAATATATAGAGAAAAATGAAAAACTTTTTTTTAAGCATATTGCTAAGTATATGCGTGTGTGGCTTATTACAAGCACAAAATATAAATCCCACTCCTGACCCTGTGTATCAAGATGGAATTATTTATTTTAAAATTGATTATAATCAAGGAATTACATTTAAAGTAAATGAAGACCTAAGTGTTGATATGTCTGAATTTCCAAGTTTAAAACCTATTTTTGAAAAATACAGTTTTACCTTGTTAACAAGACCTTTTTATTTATTTGATGATATTGATTTACTACATACCCTACGTGGTGAATTTTCAAATTTTAAAGATATTGACCTATTGATTAAAGATTTAGAACAAGAGGATATTATTTTGCTTGCCGAAAAAGTCCCTCTACACAAAACATTTTGGAATCCCAACGACCCATACTATAATAGCTACAGTGATCTTAGGTGGCATTTAAACTTAATTAAAGCCGACTCAGCGTGGGATGTACAGACTGGAAGTCCTCATATAAAAGTAGCTATTATAGATAACTTTATTTGGGGTGATCATCCTGATTTGCAAATTGCATCAAGCAATCAATGTAAATTTACAGCTTCTAACAAATATACGGTAGGAAGTTCAGCACCTCTTGCGAGCAGTATCCCGCAAGGAAGTACTCAAGCGGCTTATAGTGCTTCGCATGGAACACATTGTGCGGGCTTGGTTGGAGCTATTAACAACAACGGAATAGGTATTGCATCCATAGGAGGAGGAGTTACACTACTGAGTGTTGCCGCTGGAGTTGAGTCAAATCCAAAATATATTCGATATGGGAATGAAGCTATTCAGTGGGCTGCTAACAAGGGAGCTAATGTAATTAGCATGTCTTATGGAACATCTACTTCAAGCACTACAGGAAGAACCATTATGCAAGCCTGTTATAATGCGGGTATTGTGTTAGTAGCAGCCGCTGGCAACGAGGGGAATAAAGACAATAGTATTTCTTATCCCGCAGGTTACTCAACCGTAATTTCAGTTGCATCTGTTGATGGAGATGGTAAATTATCTTCTTTTTCACAATGGGGACCTGGGCGAGCAGACATTGCAGCTCCTGGCGGATATATTAAATCAGATTATTATCCCAATATATTTAGTACAACCTACTGCAAATCATATTTGTTTTCCTATCTTTACAGCAGTGGTTTTTCGGGAATTTATTACGATGGAATGGAAGGCACTTCTATGGCTTGCCCTATTGTAGCCGGATTGTGTGGTTTATTGCTATCGAAAGATAGTACCCTAACACCCGCTCAAATTCTTGCTCGTTTACAAGAAACTGCAACTCCCTTACACAAAGCCTCTTCACGTACAATTGATGGACATGGATACATTAATGCGTATGCAGCTTTGGGTTATAGCTATATTCGTGTCTCCGATACGGCTCTACTTTTTTCGTCCAATGCAAACCAATCCAAAACAATAACTATAGAAAGTACTGTAAATTGGACTATTACCAATATCCCCTCTTGGCTTACGGTAACTCCTTCGTCTGGATTGGCAGGAACCACTCAAGTTACAATTAGTACAAACGATGAAAACAGCGGAAGTACAGTATTAACTTCACAATTGTCAGTCGTATCAGATGATGCAAATCCAAAATATTTAACCGTAAATCAAGTTAATTATGAATTAAATATAGAGATTTCGCCTAAATACACTCTTTTATCTGGAGATAAAGGCAGCTTAGATACTCTATACATTGAAGCCAATTTACCCTGGGAAATTATAAACGATAACACTTGGTTGGCGTTGAGCAAAACTTCTGGAACTGGAAACGATACCGTTGTTTTTAGTGCTAAATCAGCCAATACATGGAGTAGCAATAGAATCGGATTATTAATAGTAAAAGCATTGAATTTCAAGGAAGATACTGCAATTGTAGAGCAAAGACTACCCGATTTTATCAAAGTTAGCTCCTCTTTAGAGTTATTAAGTCCTTATAGCGGAAGTTCGACAACAGTAGATGTATATGCTAATGTAAATTGGACTGTAACTGGAGGCGAAGAATGGGTAAATGTAGATAAAGATAGTGGATCCGATAGTGCCCAACTTATTTTCACCACCCTAAGCGAAAACACAAGCAACAGCCCTCGTAATGCAACTTTTACGGTAAGCAATGGTAGTATTTCAAGAAATATTATCATCACCCAACAAGATGACGTATCTATTAGCGAAGCAGAACAAGAAAACACATGGAATATTTTTCCTAACCCCGTTTCTAATTCGTTACATATACACATAGAAAACATAGACGTAAAATCTATTGAAATTTTAGATGTAGTAGGGAAAAATATAACCACCTTATATTCACCTCAAAACAAAACATCACTAAATGTTTCTTCCTATAGCAGTGGCATATATACCATTAAACTAAGCACACAGACTCACCAAGTTTTTTATAAGAAATTTATCAAGCAATAAGATAATAGCTCCCTGAAATTATAAATTAAATACCTATTGATAAATAAATTCAATGGGTGTTTTTCATTTTAATAAAAAATGTAATTTTGCAAGAAATTAAAAGCTATGTTTTTAAAAAGATTTTTATTTGTTTTCAGCATTTTATTATACATGAGCAGCGTTTCGGCTCAACAAATAGCCCTGTTAAAATATAGAGGCGGAGGCGATTGGTACGCCAATCCCACTTCGTTGCCTAACTTAATTGCTTTTTGCAATAAAAATCTTGGTACAGACTTATCCAAAGACCCTGTTACGGTAGAAGTAGGAAGCAAAGAAATTTTCAATTATCCTTTTGTTCACATGACAGGACACGGCAACGTTGTTTTTTCGGAACAAGAAAGCAGCAATTTACGTTCTTATTTGATAGGAGGTGGTTTTTTACATGTTGACGATAATTATGGTTTAGATAAATACATTCGTGTGGAAATGAAAAAAGTATTTCCCGAGTTCGATTTTGTCGAGCTTCCTTTTTCTCATCCTATTTTTCATCAAAAATATAAATTTCCCAAAGGACTACCCAAAGTGCACGAACACGACAACAAACCTCCACAGGCTTTTGGTATTTTTTATCAAAATCGATTGGTTTGTTTGTACACCTATGAATGCGATTTAGGTAATGGCTGGGAAGATTTTGAAGTACATCGCGACCCTGAAGAAATCAGAACCAAGGCTTTGCAAATGGGAGCTAATATTATTCAATATGTTTTCACTTATTAATTTATGGATAAAAAAATACGTATAGATAAATGGTTGTGGATGGTACGTCTTTTTAAAACACGAACCATGGCGAGTGAAGCCTGTCAGGCAGGAAAGGTTAAAATTGCAGGAATAAATTGCAAACCTTCGCGTGAAATTAAACAGGAAGATAAAATTCAAGTACGTATAGGACAACTGTTAAAATCTGTCAAAGTATTGGATATACCCAAAAGCCGACTTCCTGCCAAGCAAGTTGTTGATTTTTACGAAGATTTAACCCCTCCCGAAGAATACGAAAGAGTAAAAATGTTGCGTACTCAGGCTGTCGAATACCGTAAACATGGGTTGGGAAGACCTACCAAAAGAGACCGTAGACAATTAGAATATCTAAAAGATTTTTTATCAAATTCTGACTCTTACTAAATTATATATATAATGGAATCAACAAATTACAAATTCAGTTTATTTATAATAGGTGTTTTATATTTTGTATTTGGCTTTGTTACTTGGCTCAATGGAACATTAATCCCTTTTTTGAAAATAGCT
>JAAYRN010000285.1 GCA_012518765.1 Bacteroidales bacterium | reverse complement strand
TTTTTAGAAAATCCTGATAAAGATTGGCTTAAAACAAGACAAAACTTAGAGCAATTAACATTGTTTTAGGGGGGCTTACTTTCTAAATATACAAAAAGATAAAATTATTTCGATTGATAATCAACGATTTAAATTTTATTCTAATTGTTTTTTTATTTTTATCGGACAATAGTGATTTTAATCTTTTTTTTGTACCTTTGCAGGCTAAGTAAAAAACATATTTTATACCTTAAATGAATAAGAAATATACTGAATATAAGAATCTTAATCTTGTTGAACTAAGTAAAAACATTTTAGAATATTGGGAAACAAACCAAACCTTTGACCAAAGTATCGAACTTCGCAAGGGGAAAACCCCCTTTATATTTTACGAAGGCCCTCCCTCTGCCAATGGTAAACCGGGGATTCACCACGTCATGGCACGAGCAATCAAAGACATATTCTGTCGCTATAAAACACAAAAAGGATTTTTGGTCGAGCGAAAAGCCGGCTGGGATACACACGGATTACCCATAGAATTAGCCGTAGAACAAAGTTTAGGAATTACCAAAGAAGATATTGGCGTAAACATATCGGTAGACGAATACAACCAAGCATGCCGTAAAGAAGTAATGAAATACAAAGACTTATGGGATGACCTCACCGTTAAAATGGGATACTGGGTCGACTTAGACAATCCCTACATTACTTTCAAAAACGAATACATGGAAACACTGTGGTATTTGTTGGCTCAAATGTACAAAAAAGGCTTGCTTTACAAAGGATACACCATTCAACCCTACTCTCCCGCAGCTGGAACCGGATTGAGTTCTCACGAATTAAACATACCCGGATGCTATCAAGATGTAAAAGATACTACCGTAGTAGCACAATTTCATCTTACTGCCAATCAGCCTGCTATAAAATCCTGTCCCTGGGGATTTTCAGGAGAAATGCCCAACAATATCTACTTATTGGCATGGACAACTACCCCCTGGACACTGCCCTCAAACACTGCCTTAGCCGTAGGAGCTAACATTGATTATGTATTGGTTAAAACCTTCAACGCATACTCAGGACAGCCCATACAAGTTATTTTGGCTAAAGCATTGTTACACTCTCTTTTTTCTGAGAAAAATGCAGATATTCCATTGGAAGAATACCAACACGGAGACAAAAACATTCCCTATCAAATCATAGCCGAATGCAAAGGAAGTGAGTTGGTAGGAATACAATACGAACAATTAATACCCTGGGTAAATCCCGGCGAAGGAGCTTTCCGCGTCATCGCTGGCGATTACGTTACCACCGAAGACGGTACCGGAATCGTACATATAGCACCCACTTTTGGTGCCGACGACGACCGAGTGGCAAAACAATTTGGAGTTCCACCACTATTTATGTACGACCAAGAAAAAAAACGACAACCCATGGTCGACAAAACAGGAAAGTTTTTTCGCATAGAAGATTTAGATACTGAATTTGTTGAAAAACAAGTTAATACAGACTTATACAAAGAGTTTGCTGGACGATACGTAAAAAACGATTACGACCCCGAACACAAGCACGATTCATTGGATGTAGACCTTTGCGTCATGCTCAAACAGCAAAATTTAGCTTTTAAAATCGAAAAATACACCCACAACTATCCCCATTGTTGGCGTACCGATAAACCTATATTATATTATCCCTTAGATAGTTGGTTTATAAAAACGACTGCCGTAAAAGAACGCATGATTGAACTAAATAAAACCATTCAATGGAAACCCGAATCAACAGGAAGCGGACGTTTCGGAAATTGGTTGGAAAATTTAGTCGACTGGAACCTTTCACGCTCACGTTATTGGGGAACCCCACTCCCAATTTGGAGAACCGAAGACGGAAAAGAAGAAATTTGCATTGAATCGGTAGCCCAACTAAGTCAAGAAATTGACAAAGCTATTGAAGCAGGATTTATGAAAGAAAATCTTTATAAATCAGATAATTATCAAGATTTTGATTTACACAGACCTTATATAGATGCCGTTTACTTGGTATCGCCCTCTGGGAAAAAAATGAAACGAGAATTAGACTTAATCGATGTTTGGTTTGACAGCGGAGCCATGCCTTACGCCCAATATTTTTATCCTCGAAACGATATTTCGGCATCTTTTCCCGCCGATTTTATAGCCGAAGGCGTAGATCAAACACGCGGATGGTTTTTCACCCTACACGCTATAGCCACCATTATTTCCGATTCTGTCTCATTTAAAACAGTAATATCCAACGGTTTAGTTTTAGATAAAAAAGGAAATAAAATGTCGAAACGCTTAGGCAACGGCGTTGACCCCTTTGAAACCTTAGAAAAATACGGACCCGATGCTACACGCTGGTATATGATTACCAATACGCAACCTTGGGAAAATTTAAAATTTGATATAGAAGGTATTGACGAAGTAAGAAGACGATTTTTCGGAACCCTATACAATACCTATAGTTTTTTTGCCTTATATGCTAATATCGACAATTTTACCTATACAGAAAAAGACATACCATTGGGACAACGTCCCGAAATAGACCGCTGGATTTTGTCCGAATTAAATACCCTGATTCAACAAGTTGATAATTATTACAATGATTATGAACCAACTAAAGCAGGTAGACTGATACAATATTTTGTAGACGTATATTTAAGCAATTGGTTTGTTCGCTTGAGCCGCCGCCGATTCTGGAAAGGCGAATACAACGAAGATAAAATATCAGCCTATCAAACCCTTTATACTTGCTTGGAAGTTTTGGCACAACTCATAGCCCCCATTGCTCCTTTTTTTGCCGAACAATTATACCGTGATTTGAATACGGTAAGCGGTAAAAATAAAGCTGAATCGGTGCATCTTAGCGATTTTCCTACGGTAAATGAAAAACAAATTGATAGGAATTTAGAAAAACAAATGCAATTGGCACAACAAATTTCTTCAATGGTGCTTTCGCTACGCAAACGAAACAATATCAAGGTAAGACAGCCCTTGTCTCGTATTATTATTCCCATTACTTCGGCTACAATGAAACAACAAATTGAAACAGTAAAAGATTTGATTTTGGCAGAAGTAAATATCAAAGAAATTGAATTTTTGACAGACGATAATAATATTTTAGTCAAAAAAATCAAACCCAATTTTAAAACTTTGGGACCTAAATACGGCAAAATAATGAAAGCCATTGCTGCTACCATATCACATTTTACCCAAGACGACATTGCTCGCATTGAAAACAAAAAAGAAATCAAACTTTCTGTTGAAAAACAAGACGTAATACTTGGCTTGGAAGATGTAGAAATTACGACAGAGGATATTCCCGGCTGGACTGTAGCAAGTGAAAATACTGTAACTGTAGCTCTTGACATTACTATTACCGACCAACTTCGCTACGAAGGCATTGCCCGCGAATTGGTAAACCGTATTCAAAACATACGCAAGGAAAGTAATTTGGATGTAATGGACAACATAGACATAAAACTAAGCCATCATACTGAATTGGAAGAAGTTTTAAACTCACACCAAAACTATATTTGCTCCGAAACGCTTTGTAAAAACTTGAAGTTAGTACACGATTTTACTGCTGAATTGCAAGTGGAATTATCTGACAATATTAACGTTAGCATTCATATACAAAAACATCTGTAGTTTTAAAGACATACTGTGTTTTTTATTTTTGTTTTTTACCATCATAACTAATAGATATACCTGCGCCTGGTGTAGGATAAAAATAAAATATATGAAGACTATCTTTATAAAAATCACCAAAAATAAAAGGAGGGCGTATATCAACGTTTTGAAAACTTCCATCCATGTCTATTTTCATATAGGATTCCACACCAGCACGTTCTGGGGCAAGATTTTTTTCTACAATATAGAGTAAGGAATCTTCTTTTACAAGAACATCTACAGCTACATATTCCACATATCCTGCTCCATAGCGTTTTTCACATTCATAAGCTCCTACCCATTTAGCACGATAATCCACTGTAATAAAGCAGATAGCTGTTTTTTCGCCATTTTGAGAACTTGCTGTAATAATTGTTTCACCACTCTCAATTGCCGTTACCAAGCCATTATCAGTTACAGTAGCTACTGCAGGATTGCTGCTTATCCAATTTGCTTTTTTATGGTAAGCACCAGTAGGATATACGGTAGCAATCAAGGTTTCCGTTTCACCTGGGACAAGGTAGAGTTCATTTTTATTAAGACTAATCTCAGTTACTTTTTCGCATGCTAAAAAAAGAACCATAGCAAGAACGAATACACTAAATTTTAAAAATGTTTTCATGGCTTTATATCTATTTTGTTAAAATCATACGTTTGCTGTCGATAATCACATTAATTACCAATCCCTTATTAGGACTAAGGATATACTATTTCAAATTCTGAACCCAATTCTACGTCAAAATCACTAATAATATTAACCTCTCCACCCGCATCAAGTATTAATTTAGAATTATTTTGAACGGTTACGCCTTGAACGTTAATATCGCAATTTGCTTTAATAGTTAATGTTGCACCATTAGTAACGGTAACATTTTGAACATTGATATTACCACCCATAACAGTTTGGTTTGTACTTACAGTTGGAGTAGTAAAATTATTTGTTGGACAAGCATCTATTCCGTCTAAAATATTTACAGTATTATTAGGATCAAGCCAAGGCTGTATTTTGCGACGATTATCTGTTGCGTTGTTACCTGTCCAAGAAATACTGAATTTACCATACATCCCTAAATCATTTGCTGGGTTAGAGCAATTTACACTTGAACCTCCATATAATTGTCCTATTACACGATGATTACTATTAATCAAAGGAGACCCAGAAGAACCACCTTCTGTTACTGAATATCCATTGGGGGTTTGCATCCAATAAAGATTCCAATAATT
>JAAYRN010000284.1 GCA_012518765.1 Bacteroidales bacterium | reverse complement strand
TAGAGCAATTTGCTATGGGGATTCAGTGCGGTGCTTGTATGGTAACACAAAAACAGGTGTACAATAGAATGAAACAGTTGTTGGATAAAAACATACCCATTTCAAATTACGGAATGGCTATTGCCTATGTAACAGGAATATTTGAAAGGTCTATAGAAATTTTTAACACATAAATACTATGAAATCAGATTATTTAAATGTATGTATACTGCAAACCGATATGAAAAATCAATCGGCAGAGCAAAATTTAATGCATTATACCACACTCTTAAGTCGCTTAGATACACAACCCGATTTGTTGATATTTCCCGAAATGTTTAATACTGGTTTTGTCGTAAACACTGTTTTACAAGCTGAAAGAATAGAAGGTAAGAGTGTTGAATTTCTAAAACAATGTGCTAAGAAATATCAAACAGCCGTAGTGGCAAGTTTAGCTATTAAAGAAAATAGACATTATTATAACAGTTTATTTTGGGTGCTACCTAACGGAGAATTTTATCGCTACGACAAACGACATTTATTTAAAATGTCATCAGAAGAACAGCTTTTTACTCAAGGTAATCAGCGAATTATAGTAGAATATAAGGGCTGGCGTTTTCTTCCATTAATATGTTATGATTTACGATTTCCTGTTTGGAGTCGAAACGTGCGTACCGATGATGAATTTTTATACGATTGTTTGCTATATATATCCAACTGGCCTCACAGTCGCATGCCGGTATATAAAACATTATTATCTGCTCGTGCTATTGAAAATCAGTCGTTTGCTATATCAGCAAATAGAGTAGGTTATGACGGAAATGGCACATATCATTCTGGAGGGTCTCGTGTAGTCAATCCTTTTGGGTTAGTCTTGACTGAAGCAAATGACAAAGAAGGAATAATAAAAGTTGTATTAAGCAAGGAGGTTTTACACAAACACAGGGAAGAATTTCCCGTTTCTTTAGATTGGGATCCTATACAACGCTACTAATAATAGTTTTTTGTAGCCTGTGCAACATTTTTAGTTGTTGAATCATCATTAAATCATATTAAGGTAGGGTGTTTTTTGTCATAAGGGGAATAGGATGTAAAAATCTCACAGTATGAAAAAATAAACTAAAGAGCACAATGAAAAGAAACGTCTTTTTTACAGTCATTATATTGTTTTCGATATTTCGATTAACAGCTCAGTCTTCGGATTTTAATGCCGATACACTTACAGGCTGTGTCCCTATGCAGGTTTCTTTTACCGATTTATCCACTGGAAATCCAATAGCATGGGATTGGGATATGGGGGACGGAGCCTCGCATTTATACGTGCAACATCCTACTTATGTATTTAATACCCCTGGAATATATAGTATAACACTTACCGTAACTTATGCCGATTCCAGTAAAAAAACAAAAACTATACAAAATTACATCACAGCATCCTCAGGTCCTTATGTGAATTTTTCCTCCAATTTATCAGCTATTTGTCCCGGTCAAAGCATACGATTTAATGACACGATTCTACCCGGAGGAGCTAATGTGAAAAGTTGCTTGTGGGATTTTGGAGATGGAGGAACATCCACATCGTTAAATCCTAATTATATTTATCGTACTCCAGGTACGTATAAAGTATCGTTAGTAGCTTATAATCAAATGGGATGTGCAACAAAAGTAGAAAAAAAATCTTTTATAACTGTTTATCCCAAGCCCACAGCTGATTTTATAGTAACAGATTCTGTGCATTGTGTAAATTATCCGACAGAACAAAAAAACATTACGCTTACAAATAAATCAAACGGGCATCAAAGTTCACATTGGGTATTTGCAGATAATACAACCTCAAATGCGGAGTCTCCATCTAAATTATTTGGAATTGGAGACCATGATATAACACTAATAGTAACCAACGATAAAGGATGTAAGGATACTATGATAAAAACAAAATATATTTCTATACATCATTTTGTGGCTTCTTTTACAGTTTCCGACACCATAATTTGTGATATGGATACGGAAGTGTTTTTTTGGGGAAGTAGTTTGGCTCAATATACGTGGACGTTTGGAGACGGAGGGAGTAGCTTGGGAGTAAATGCTAAACATACGTATCGACAACCAGGAAAATATACAGTTTCTTTGTATGCTTTGAGCAACTTGGGATGTAGAGACACAGTGGTGAAACCTAATTATATTACGGTTTATGATTCTGTTGTACCTACAATTAGCATATTTGAAAACCCTCACTGTGATTCCAATGCTGTGATTACTTTTGTGAATTTGACCCAATATCCCTCTTCGGATGATTTTGGTTTGGGAACTGTGGTATGGTATCCCGAAGGAGATACAAATACGGCTGTTTATGGAGATACAGCTACTTATGTATATGGTCGTTACGGAGAGTGGTATGTTAAAGCTATTATTACAACTCCTTACGGATGTAAGGTAAATTCAGTATCTGAATTTGTACAAATTTATCCCATGCAGCAATCCCATGTTGTTATTGATAGACATCCCGGAGGATGTGCTCCATTGACAGTAAGAATAGATTTTGGTCCTACTGAAACCTCTTCTCCTATTGTAAATTACATGTGGATATGGGATACAGGTGATACCACTTTTTCAGCTTCACCCGATACGGTTCAATATACATATAGCGATACGGGAATGTATAATGCACGAGTGATTTTGACCAATGCACAAGGTTGTGTGCTTGATGAGGATATACCTACAATATTTGTTGGATTTAAGCCAGTGTGCAATTGGACTTCAACTCCAACAAAAGCATGTAAAAGTGATTTTGAAATGCCAGTAAAGCCCTATGATTCATTAGATGCAGGTGGAAATTTGGTGGGCGATGCTTATGCTAATTCGTGGACTTGGTTTTGGAAAGGGAAAGATGTTACTCGTGTAGGTGATACGAGTTTTGTTTTGAGTTTTTCTGATACAGGTTTGATCAACTATGCATCTTTAGTGTGTTATCATAATTTTTGCCCAAGTGATACCGTAACTAATAGTATTTATGCTTATGTGTGTCCGCCTATAGCACATTTTGATTCATTGAGTTCTTCTATATTAACAGATCCTTTTTGTAATGTTTTCCCAAAACTACCTAACGATATAAACAAGTCTGCTGGAGCAAATTTGTATCGTTGGAATTTTGGAAACGATTTTGACTCAACTTCCATAGGAGGTTCAAATTTTCAAGGAGATGTGAGCGTAGACAAAAATCCTAATTATCAATATAAATACGGTCCTTATTTAGAAGAAAAAGATGGACATATAATCATTACAATGGCATGCATTAACGATAACACTTCCATTTATAACGCCTGTGGTTATTGCGAAGATACGGCACGTATATACATTGATATATCCTATGCAGATATGCACATGACAATAGTGGACGAAGATTCAATGCTCATAAAAGAAATATGTCAAGACAATATAGTGTACTTTTGTGATTCTACAATATGCACAAGTAGTTTGAATTATTGGGGAATGCGAATAGTGGATAGTGCTTTGCTTGCACAAGCTGTAGCCCAAAACCATCCTATAGAAAATGCTGTAGTAATGGATACGCTGATGGTTTATCATCGTAATTATTACGATTCTACACATCGCAAGAGAGAGGTAGATAGAAAACATATCCCCGTGTATTTTACAAATTATGGCGTATATTATGCCTAC
>JAAYRN010000283.1 GCA_012518765.1 Bacteroidales bacterium | reverse complement strand
CTACAGAAATAAAATCGACACCTGTTTCGGCATAAGCGCGTAAGGTTTCGGTGGTAATGCCGCCAGAGGCTTCGGTTTCATAGGCTCCATTTACCAACATTACAGCCTCTTTTACTTGTTCAGGCGTAAAATTATCAAACATAATGCGATGAAATCCACCCAATTGCAAGGCTTCTTTTACATCGTCTATGCTTCTGGTTTCAATTTCTATTTGGAGGGAAATATTTTTTTCTTTTAAATAATGATTGGTTTTTTCTAAGGCATTTTTCAATCCGCCAGCAAAGTCTATGTGATTATCTTTCAACATAATCATATCGTATAAACCCATGCGGTGGTTGTGCCCCCCTCCTATTCTTACTGCCATTTTTTCTAAAACACGTAAATTGGGAGTTGTTTTACGGGTGTCTAATAATCGGGTATTGGTTCCAGCGATTATACTATTGTAATAAGCTGTAGTAGTAGCTATTCCGCTCATTCGCTGCATAATATTCAACACCAAACGCTCGGTTGTTAGTATGGATTGTACTTTGCCTGATACTTCAAAAACCACATCACCGATTTTTACTTTTTCTCCGTCTTTGATAAATACTTCTACCTTGAGTGTAGCATCTACTTTTTCAAAAACTTTCAACGCAATTTCAACACCGGCAATGACACCGTTTTCTTTAACTAATAATTTTGATTTGCCCTGTGTTTCAGTCGATATAGACAACAAAGAGGAATGATCTCCACTGCCTACATCTTCTTTAAGTGCTTGAATAATTATATCTTCGATGGACATTGTTTGCCTTTACTTATATTTAATTCAACTATTTGTTCTTCGTTTTTTGTCTTGTTTTGTTTCTTTAATACATAGTAAATTCTAAATCTACATCCATTTGTATTGGTGTATGTTGCTATTACAAATTCAGAATTATCGCCTGCTGTCCCCTCTTGCTTAACGGTAAAAGTTTTGGGAGGATTTTTACTGAAAAAATCTAACAATATAAACTCCACTTGTGAGCGGCTTAATGTTCCTTCGGTGTTTTCAAAGTAAAATTCAAGCATATCGTTCATATATACCGACAACTGTTTGGCATTTCCTTTTGTAAAAGCATTTTTTATATCCATTTTCACAGAGGAATTTGTCATAAATGAAACTCCCAAAAAAGCGGCTAAGAACAGCAAGGTAGTATATATGTAGGTGCGTTTTTTCATAAATATTATGTTAATTACAACAAGTGTTTTAAGATGCAAAAACCAAACCAAAGTTAAGGATTAATAGAAAAAACTTCTTCTATTGTCCAATTTGCCTGCAAGTCAATTGTTTTTGAAAAATAGTATATTTTTTCAGCTTGTATACGATTGATGTAACTCCCCGTATCCCATCTGTTGTTTTGGTTTTCGTCTTCTATAAGCCTGAGCCTATACTTACCACTTATCAAATAAACATAATGTATTTCTTTGCTTTTTTGAATTATATTTTCTTGGATTATCTCATCTTTATCATTCAGTAGTTGAGCTATGTATGTTTTCCCCTCTTGTATCTCATAGTTTATTTTTATTTCGCCGTAATCTTTTGGAGTTTTGGTTAGAAATTGCAAAATAAGCGTATCGTTGTGCGTTTCCATACTCGAAACAAAAACAGAATCTAAACAGTGAATTTCATAGGTGCGATTGTACTTCCACTCATAATCGATAATCCATTTACGATGAATACTATCCATAAAATAACAACGAGGAAAAATAGTGTCGTACGCATTGACTTCTACCAACGAATCTTGACCACTACTGTCTTTTAAAATTAATTGCTCTTTTTCTTTTTTCAATTCTAAAAATACACATTTTGAATCATCTACATTATTTACAATGGGATATTCAAACTCAAGTATCAATTGCTGATTTAATTCGCCTGCATTTAGTAAATTGGACTTTAATGTATTTTTTTTGACTTGAGCCGTGTCTTGACTCTTGCGTCTGATTTGTCCTCCGGGTTTTTTAGCTAAGGGATTTAACGACAATGTATCAAATATAATTCCATTGGCTTTGATAGCCACATTAATATCTTGATTCACAGGATTTACAAAAAACAAATTTACGGTATCTTTGCTTGGATTTGTTTCCCATAAATAATTTAAAACAAGGGTGTCTTCTATAGGAAATAATTCAAAATCAGTAACTTTATTTGAAAAAATAAAATTAACATTCCCATCGTTTACCACGTTTCTACGCAAATATCTCAAGGAAGTATCCTCTTCGGTAAATAAATACAATTCCACTTTCAATGAATCAATAAATTGATTATCTACTACTTCTATAGAATCCTCTATTTTTGTAGGAATCACAAATGAAGAAATGGGAGTGCTACAAAAAGCTATACTTTCGTTGGGCAGGTCGTATAATCTATTACCATTCATATCTTTAAGTGCATATACTGCATAGGTATGTAAGGGTAAATTATAAAACTCAAACTCTCCTCTTGAGTTTGTATAAGTGTAATAATCTGGATGTTGAAGAATCAATACCGAATCGTAATCTTCCTCATACAAAACAATCATTACTTTTTCCATAGCCTGATGCGTATAGGCATCTTTCAATGTTCCCGAAATCATGCAAGAATCTATATAGTTTCCTGTTGAAAAAACAAATCTTTCTAAGGGCATTGTGTTCCCTTCTGTAATATCTTTTACGGCTTCATTCATTGAAATTGTATAAGTTACATCTGATTGTAAAGTTTCGTGAAAGCGAATATTTAATATTTTTCCTCGAATTATAAAATCGGGTTCTTTTTCTATTTTTGGACTTATAATTATGTTGTCGTTGGGTGAGTTTAATTGAAAATATTCATCAAAATAAATTTTAATTTCCTTTTCATCGAAATTTTTCACATAATTATCTGGTTTGGTTTTTAAAATT
>JAAYRN010000282.1 GCA_012518765.1 Bacteroidales bacterium | reverse complement strand
TTGGTTATTTTTGTTTTATTACAAATGAGGTTGAAATATCCACTCTTGGATTTGAAATTATTTTCAAAAAACAGAGTATTTGCCATGTCTAATTTAGCAGCTTTTATTAACTATAGTGCTACGTTTGCCATTACATTTATGCTTAGCTTATACTTGCAGTATATCAAAGGTTTTGAGGCACAATATGCAGGAACTATCTTGGTTGCACAACCTCTTATTATGGCTGTTTTTTCGCCTTTGGCAGGCAAATTATCCGACAAAACCGAACCCCGCATCGTAGCTTCTTTGGGTATGTTATTAGTCAGTATAGGATTGGGTTTTCTATCTTTTATTCATACCAATACATCTATTATAGCCCTTGTATTTTATCTAATGTTGTTAGGGATTGGTTTTGCACTTTTTTCTTCTCCAAATACCAATGCCGTCATGAGTTCCGTTGAGAAAAAATCCTATGGAATCGCTTCCTCTGTTTTAGGCACTATGCGAATTACAGGACAAATGTTTAGCATGGGAATAACAATGCTTGTTTTTTCTTTAGTAATGGGAAAAGTGAAAATCACCCCTGATATTCATCATTTATTTATCCATAGCACGCATGCTATTTTTGGAATATTTACTGTGTTGTGTGTCTTAGGAATATTTGCATCCATGAGCAGGGGAAAAATTTATCAAAATCGCTTGTAAACTACCTCAATCTGTTTTTCGAAAAATGTGCTATGACCACTCCTTTGTATACAAACAAAGCTATGAGCGATAACAAAACTCCAACAGCATACATAAATGGAAAACTCATCCATTCAGATAGATAACCACCCAATAAAATACCACAACCTATACCCATATCCCAGCTTGTTAAATAAGTAGAGTTGGCAGTAGCACGGCGATTGTTGGGAGCTAAATTGATAAACAAGGTATTTAAAGCAGGAATCAACGTGCCGTAACCATAACCTAAAAAGAAAGCAGCTAAATACAAGCAAGCGTAAGAAAACAAAATATGATACGGCGAGGAATAATGCAATAATATTTCAAACAACAAACCTCCTATCACGAATATATAACCCTGTTGTATGACTTTTGTCATTTGTCCTTGATCTACCTTTTTACCCGATGATATTCTTGAAAAAATAAGACCTACCGCCATAATCAAAAAAAACAATCCAATGTTGGATACCAATCCCGTTTTTTCGGCATACATAGCTATATATGTATTGGTCATGCCGTATGGAATAGTAATCAACATCAAGGAAATAGCAGCAGGAATTCCTTTTAGCAAAATAAATCTATCTAAGGAAATAGCCTCGTGTTTTTGCGGAATTTTGGGCGGAGCTTTTATCAAAGATGCCAAAAATAAACCTACAATTCCCGATACAATAGCAGCATAAAACAATGTATCGTAATTATTGGTTGTGTTTTTCAAAAATAAACTTACCATAGGACCTATAGCCAAGGCTAAATTATTTAAAGCCCCGTAATAGCCCAAGGCTTCTCCCCTTCTTGATGAAGGCGTTATGTCTATTACTAAGGTGTTTCCTGAAGTTGAAACTGCACCAAAAGTAAATCCTTGTAAAACACGAAAAGCTAAAAAAACAGAAAGTACTCCTGCTAATAAATAACCCACAAAAAAGGCTGTAAATAAAAAATAAGCAATGATATACATAGGCTTACGAGCAAAAGTATCGGCAAGGAAACCCGAAAAAGGACGAATCGCTAACACGGCTATGGTATAGCTTGAAATAATCAATCCTACCATCCCTTTATCTGTATGAAATACATCCATCAGATAAAATGGTAAAATAGGCATTAGTAAATAAAAAGCAAAATAAAACAAAAAGTTAGCAGAACATAGAGACAAAAAGTTTTTCGTCCACAACCTATCTTGTTGGATTTTATTTGGCATTCTCAGAAAAACTATCTATTACTAACTCAACACTTTTCTGACACAATCTATTACTGTTCCGTCTACCCATTTGATAATGGCTACCGTATCCTCGTCTCTGTCGCTTATGGGAGCTTTTTCAGGTACTCCACAAATGGCATCAACCTCCGCTTTTAAATCCTGAATACTAACTATAGGCAGAGAAGAATGTCGCATTTTATCAATTAAATCGGTACGTAAAGGATTAATCGCTATGCCTCGTTCGGTAACAATCACATCAATCAATTCGCCTGGTCCGCATATCGTTGTTAAATTATCTACAATAACAGGTATTCTATCGCGGAACAAAGGTACGGGTAAAATAGTACATTTGGAATGTAAGCAATTTTGCCAACCTCCAATACCATGTAACAACAAACCATCGGAGTGTGTAACCACATTGCCATTGAATTGTGTATCGATTTCGGTGGCTCCAAGTATAACAATATCTATCAAGTTGGTGTAATTTCCTTTGCTATGAAAGTTATATGATTGAAATACAGATAAATCTATATGATTTGGATTTTTACTGATTGAGCGTACTGCTTCTAAATCAAAAGCTTGTGCATCTAAAATATAATCCATTACTCCGTCTTCAAGCATTTTTACCAAATATTGCGTACTTCCCCCGAAACCAAAGCGAGCTTTCCATGCGTTTTGTTTCAATTGTTCGTGGAAATGTAATCCTACTGACAAGGAAGTTCCTCCTGCTCCTGTTTGAATACCAACACCATCTCTTAGTAAACCTGCTTCGGAACAAAAACGGGCTGTCCACTCTGCCAATAGCAATCTATCGGGAGATTTAGTTACTTGTGTTGTGCCAGAAATAATTTTTTCGGGAATTCCAATTTTATCAACTACAACTACATAATCTACATAATTGCCCTGTATTTGAAAAGGCATACAAGGAAAAGGTACTAAATTATCCGTTACAACAATCACTTTATCAGCATAAAGCATA
>JAAYRN010000281.1 GCA_012518765.1 Bacteroidales bacterium | reverse complement strand
TTTTATTTTTATGATGATTTTATTTTACAAAAATACAATATTATTTTGTTTCTACAATTCAAGGGAGTATATTTTAATCGATTTTTTCCGATTTTTCTTCTTTCTTTTCTGCTTCGTAGGCACCGACTATGGAATTAACCAATTTATGACGAACAATGTCGGATTTATCCATAAAAATAACGTCAATTCCTGAAATTCCCTTCAATAAATTAATGGCATGCAGCAATCCTGACCTCTGATATCGAGGCAAATCAATTTGAGTTAAATCTCCTGTTATAAAGAATTTAGCATTATTACCCATGCGAGTCAAAAACATTTTGAGTTGGATAGAAGTTGCATTTTGTGCCTCATCCAAGATGACATAAGCATTATCTAAGGTACGTCCACGCATAAAGGCTAAGGGTGCTATTTCTATGGTTTTATCTTCCATGTAAGCCAATAATTTTTGCGGTGGAATCATATCCCGCAAAGCATCGTAAAGTGGCTGTAAATAAGGGTCTAATTTATCTCTTAAATCGCCCGGCAAAAAGCCCAAATTCTCACCCGCTTCCACGGCGGGACGAGTTAAAATAATTCTACGTATTTCTTTGTTTTTCAATGCTCTTACCGCTAAAGCTACCGCCGTATATGTTTTTCCTGTTCCGGCGGGTCCTACAGCAAAAACCATGTCGTTGGTTTCAATACTTTTAACCAAACGAAGTTGGTTGGGAGTACGTGCCCGTATAACCCTTCCCTCTCTTCCGTAAAGAATTATATCTTCGGAATTCATTTCAGAACTTTCATTTCCAAATTTTTCTCCATTTTCCACTAAATTCAAAATATCATTGGTTGTGAGCTTGTTATATTTGGCATAATAATTTTCTAAACGAGTAAAAAACAAACTAAAATCATCTATCCTCTCTTTATCGCCAACTATCCGAAGTTCGTTGCCTCGGGCTATGATTTTTATTTGAGGAAAAATACGTCTTAATAATTGTACGTTTTCGTTGTTAACTCCATAAATATCAACTAAATCCTTTGCTTCTATATAGATTATTTCTTCTGTCATACGCTATAATGTATTTGAACTTTATTTTTAATATGCAAAGATAGGTTTTTTAATTTATTTTTACACTAAAAAAGTATTTTTTTGTATAATCTTTTTTTCGTACTTTTGCAAATCATTTTTAACTTAAATTGTTTTTTGAAAAAACTTTTTTACATAAGTCTATTTTTATGTGTTTCGCTTGCGGTAACGGCTCAAAGCTATTATTATACAGGCTATGTATTGGATGCTAAAACGAAAGAGCCTTTGCAATATGCCAATGTGTGGGTGCCAGCCTTACAAACGGGAACTGTTTGTGGTGAAAACGGAAAATTTACACTCGTTTCTAAACATGAAATTGACAGCATACGAGTTTCTTACATGGGATATAAAAGCATGTTTTTTCGGTTACAAACAAATAAAAAACCTACGTATTGTTACATTGAAAAACAAGATTTGAAACTAAATGAAATACGCATACGTTTGGACGAAAACCCTGCTCATCGCATTGTGCGTCTCGTAAACAAGCACATAAAAAACAACAATCCATATTACTATCCAACCTATAGGCTAAAGCAATATTCAAAAACTCTTTTTTCGTCCGAAATAGTAAACGACAGCATAGCTCGCATTGTTTTTTTAGACAGTTTGGGAGATAACGAAAGTAAAAAAGAATTGTACGAAACCCTACAAAAACAACATTTCTTTTTAAGCGAATCGGTGATAGAGCGTAATTATAAACACCCTAATAAAAACAATGACATACTGTTAGCTTCTAAAATTTCGGGATTTAAAGATCCTTTTTTTCAGGTAATAGCAAACCAAATGCAATCATTTTCTTTTTACGATAAAAATTACACTTTATTGGTTGGCAGTTTTAAAAATCCTATTTATGACAATAGATTTACCGAGTATTTTTTTTGGATAGAAGACACAAGCTACGTTGGAAAAGATACCTTATTTACCATTTCATTTAGTCCCCGAAAAGGGAAAGAAGACAATGCCATTACGGGCTATATGATAGTAGATTCAGAAGATTGGGCTATACAAAACATGGTTGCTTCTCCTTATTTTGAAACACCCATATTTACTTTTGTCATAGAACAACGCTACGAAAAAATTGATAAAAAATATTGGTTTCCCGTTTATACTTTTTCTAAATTAAACTTTCAGTTTGGCAATAATTTTATTCCCATTACCAGCTACACGTCTATACAAAATAAAGCAATTCAGGTTGGGATTCCACAACGAAACATACAGTTTGTTAGCGATGAAATATACACGGAATCAGCAGCAACCTATGAAAAGAAAAGTGATTCTATTTTAGCAATTTACAGAGATGATCCCATTTCAAAAAAAGACATACATACCTATGAATTTTGGGATACCATAGAAAAAGATGCAGATATTGATAAGGGACTTTTTATTATAAAAACCTTATTGGCAGGCGAAATTGCGTTAAAATGGATTAATCTAAAACTTGAACCCATGCTGAAAGTTTCGGGACAAGAAGTTGTACGTTTGGGAGTTGGATTGGAAACCAACGACCGTTTGACAGAATATTTCCGTATGGGTGGTTTTTT
>JAAYRN010000280.1 GCA_012518765.1 Bacteroidales bacterium | reverse complement strand
TTTTTATTCTTTTATCAAAAGGTACACGGCATGCCAATAGTCCTTGGGTATAAGGGTGAGTTGGATGATTGAATATTTGTTGAACATCGCCTTCTTCTACTTTTTCGCCTTTATACATAACTACTAAGGAATGAGCTATTTTTGAAACAACACCTAAGTCGTGGGTGATGAAAATAATACTGATGCTGTGTTTTTTTTGTAAATCAAGAAGCAAGTCTAATATACTTTGTTGTATGGTAACATCTAAGGCTGTTGTGGGCTCGTCTGCAATCAAAATATCTGGGTTGCAACATATTGCCATTGCAATCATGACCCGTTGTTTTTGTCCTCCCGAAATTTCATGAGGGTATGATTTGTATATTTTTTCGGGATTGGGTAGCCTCACTTCTTCCAATAATTCCAAGGTGCGTTTACGTGCTTGTGATTGATTTAAACCGAGATGTAAACGCAAGGATTCACGTATTTGATGTCCGCATTTCATAGAAGGATTTAAAGAGGTCATTGGTTCTTGAAAAATCATAGCTATGCGATTCCCTCTAAAGTCTTGCATTTGTTTGTTATTGAGATTTAGCATGTTGTGTGTTTGTTGTTCGGTGTGGAATAGTATTTTTCCCGAATAGGAAGCATTTTTTAATAAACGCATCACACTCAATGCTGTAACTGATTTTCCCGAACCCGATTCTCCAACTACTCCTATGGTTTTTCCTTTTTGAAGTGAAAACGAAAGATTGTCTACAACTTTAGTGTTTCCATGTTCGGTTTGGAAGCTAATACTTAGGTTTTTTATTTCTAATATCGTATTATTCATAGTCTTCTTTATCCGTTTTTAGTTCGGGTTTATAAAAGTTTAAACCAAAAATATCCCATTTGTTTTTGGGTCTATAGGATTCGAGCCAGATAAAATCCTGTAGAAATGTCTTTTTTAAGTCGGCTTCGGGCGATAAATCTCCTTTTACTTTATCATACAAAATAATGGAAGACACTTCATTGTCTTGAAAAAGAATACGCATTTGCTTAGAAACGGAGCTGTTTACTCCAATTAGTGCCTTGTCATCGTCTAAAACATAGTAAATACATTCGGCTTCGGCATCCACGAAAATATTATTTAGTTGGTTGTTTTCAAAATAAATAAACATGTTTACACCTTTGATTTGATTAAATTTTGTTTCGGTAAAAATGTCTTCGCATATAAAAGAATTTTTAATTAGGTGCATGTTTTTTATGGCTTTATTTTCAATAAATATGTGAATGGTGTCGGCTAATGTTTGTTTTTTTTCGAACCATACTACAGGGCTACGAAACATTGTAATTATTGAATCTTCAGCCATATAAACTAATGAATCGCAGGAACCTTGCAGGTCATTTCTATAGAACAATACTTTGTGATAAGCCGATACATATTCCACATTTTGTACGCTATCCATTTTAGCCCATAGGGTGTCGGCGTGTATAAAAAGACTATCGTTTCCGTCTATAAAAACAGCTAAGGCACTATCGGTTACAAAGCTGTATTCTTCGGGTTCGTTGTATTCTACGTATTCACCTAAGATAAGTACATTTTCCACCGAATCGAAAATACTTACATCTCGGTAGGCATGTGCTTTTCCGTTTAGTTTATCGTACCAAATTAAATCGGCTTCTATGTATTGCCTATTTGTGTTTATTTTGGCGTTTTTTTCAAATTGATATACTTCGTTTTCGGTGTCATACCATCCATATTCACAGTAAATTGTACTGCTGTCGGAATAAATGTGGGTGGGACTTAAAAAGTAAGCTATTTTACGTTGTGTGTTGTATTTTAAAGTGTCAGTAAATACTTCGTAATCAGGAGTTGTTAATACTACATCCTTGTTGAAATACACATCTTTTGTATGGGTGTAATACCATCCTTGTTCGCTGATTAGGGTGTTGCTGTCGTTTATAATTTTTCCATGATTGTCATAAAAACCAACATTTTCATTGCGTTCATAAGTTAGTTGGTCGGTGTATAAAACGCTGTATTCATCTGATAATATGACATTTTCTCTGATAACAAATACCCTTGTATTGCCATTATAAATCAGGTATTCTCCGTATAAATGTACTGTATCGTTGATGTGTATAATAAGTTCTTTTCCAAAAGCTTCAATAATGTTTGTTCTTTCGTTGTAAAAAGCGGTGTCGGCATAGCAAATTGCCCCTTCGTGTGTAAATATTACATTCCCTGTGAGTATTTGAATGTCAGGATTTTTGCTTGCATCGTACCTCAGTATATCGGCTGTGCATTCTATGCGTTTCCCTTGTTTTTTATCTTGAGATTTTGCCACAAAAGAAATTGAGCAGAAGAAACATAGCAGTATAAAATGAAAATTATTCCATCTCATTTTTATTCGTAATTAGTTAATTTTCTACCCAAATGAAAAGCGATAAATCCCTTTATAAAGAAGTATTTATCCTTTGTAAAAGCCATTGTGTTTACGGGGGGAAAGTAAGAATCTACTATGACTCCAAAATCTAAAGCCATTATCTTTGCATCTTCGGCACTGAAATCAAAAGAAAAACCTGTTTTTATATATAAACCGGGATGTATCTTTGTTTTAGATATTCCTTTGAAAAATGAAGTGCCGCTGTATATATTCGATAAGCTGTGTAGATTTGGGTCGTAGCGTTCCGTTTTCAGTTCATACCTCGAATTGTCGATAATACGGATAATGTCTAAATAAATAGGCACAGAAAAGCCCACAGAAGCCCCTCCGTATAAAAAATATCCTGTGTTAATTCCTCCCCAATAAGGTTTTTGGTTGATAATACGTGTAAATCCATAGCCTATATAAAGAGGTAGAAAATGATTTAATTTTCCATAAATAAAACTTTTATTGTTGTAGTTTTCAATACTATAAGTGGTTTTTGCTCGTTGTTCTTTCAGGTGTTTATAATACGATAATTCTATTTCAAATCCTGATTTATAATGTATTGATTTTTGTTTTCCAACATGCACACCCATACCCAAGCCATTTGTATGAATAGAGGCGAAGACATCCCATTCTTTTTTGCGAACAGACAATATTTCAACCTCGCCTATGTCTATATCTTGTGCAAAGGTATAAAATAGATTGAAAAATATAAATATGAAAAAAAATACTTTCTTCATACAGTTGATTATACTTGATTATTTGTTTTCTAAAAAGATGTCGTACAACACCTATACGTCAACTATTGTTTTTATAGTACGACATATTTGCTTTGTGATGCTTTAACGACAGAATGTCAATAACATATACCCTACTATACGAGGGTGTTGTTTGATTCTATAAGCTGAGAATCTGTGTATGCAGGACATCGCTCATAGGTGTTACATGCCGAAAGTACAAAAATATACAGTAAAGTTAATGCGGTAATAAAAATAATTTTTCTCATTATATTATGTGATTACGTTTTTCTTTTAATTTTAAAGTAGATACTTCAATGTTTTCGCAAAAATATAAAAAAAAACAAAGCAAGTAGATATATCTCATACGTAATTTTATTAAAAAATGTTTACATTTGCATAGTGAGAATAGATTTTTTTGCTTTGTACTTGAAGAGCATGGAAAAGTGTTGATTTTTAAATATTTAAATAACAATGAGACCTGAAAATAACAATAAAATAAAACCACAAATTGAGAAAAAATGGGGAGAAATATTAGAATCAGAGTTTTCTTCACCTTATTTTCATGAATTAAAACAGTTTTTGATTCATGAAAAACAACATCAAACTGTATTTCCTCCGGGTAAATTAATTTTCAATGCATTTAATCTTACACCTTTCGATGAGGTAAAAGTGGTTGTTTTAGGGCAAGACCCTTATCATAATGTAGGTCAGGCACATGGGCTTTGTTTTTCGGTTTTAGATGGAGTTCCTCATCCCAAATCCTTGATTAATATATTCAAAGAACTTCGCCAAGATGTGAATGTTTCCATTCCTCAAAGCGGAAATTTAGAAAAATGGGCAAAACAAGGAGTATTGCTTTTAAATGCAATATTGACGGTAAGAGCACATCAGGCGGGTTCTCATCGACAAAAAGGGTGGGAAAAATTTACAGATGCAGCCATACAAGCTATATCAACACACAAACAAAATGTGGTGTTTTTGTTATGGGGAAATTATGCCCAAGCCAAAGAATCTTTAATCGACAAGAGTAAACATTTGATATTAAAAACAGTACATCCATCGCCATTGTCAGCATCGCGGGGTTTTTTTGGGTGTAAACATTTTTCTAAAACAAATCACTACTTGATTCAAACCGGACAAAAACCCATAGATTGGGATTTAACTACATAGATATATAATCGGAAAAATGGCAAAAACTAATATATTTGGACACTTTGATCCTAAGACATTTAACACCAAACAAGTAGAATTTAACTTGTCTTTTTTTGCATTCATTTTAATACGTACTGATTTGAGTGATTGGGATTTATTGATAAAAATAAAACAACAATCTCAACATGTATTCAAATTGTCTCCTTTTAAATTTTCATTGAGTGGAAAAACCGATTTTTCAAACAGTTTCCCAGTTTATATTGACAACAAAACATTAAAAAACAATTTTTTGTTTTTTATAAAAAATCAAGTGTCAGAAAGTCAAATAATAGGACGTAACGAGAAGTCATTATTTCAATTAAAAGCTAAGACAAAAAAAATACATCAGCTTAGTATTCCCTTAGATGAAGAGATTGATTATGAATTTGAAAAGCATAAAGATCAAATTACAAGGTGGGACGATTTCAAACAACAATTCAAGCAACATAGCTTATCAATTTTGAATAGAATAGATTATATTTTGCCCATTCACATTAGCTATTATGAATGTTTTCTACGTTTGTTTAATGGGTTACAGCAAATTCCCGAAATTACATATTCGCTTGCTGAATCTTCTGATATAAAAGATTTTAAAGATATTATTTACAGTTTTGAGTTGCTCAAAGCTAATATGCACTCAAAAATATATTCTTCTCAAAAAGAACTTTATCAATAAATTCAAGTGTTGGGTTTCCAGTAAAATGTTTCCAATAAATGTAGCATATCTGTTTTAATATACTCAATAACAGGAGCAATAGAATCATTGTTGGGTGTGTGATTGAAATAGAGAGAAGCTCTAAAAAAATGATTTTTCCTATCGGTTAGCCAAAACTGATAAGGACAAGCCACATGGGTTCCTATTATGTCGTAAGAAGTTCCATATATTTGATTGATAGTATCGTGTATATGATATTCAAATATATCATCGGCTTTTTTTATTTGGTCGGAAACAAAAGTTCGTGAATCGCCAATCATGGTGTCAATGTTGTTATAAACACGTTTGTAACTTACGTATAAGGTGGCATTAAACGATGGATAAACAACGTAAATCCAATAAGGTTCGGCATGGGCAGAGTTGTCGGGTAGAATATCGGCATGTATTGAATATTCAAACTTATAGGGATAAGTGGTGTCAAAGGATTGATACGTATGTTCGGGTAGTTCTATGCGATAATATCCCTTGGGTTTGGGTGTATGTATTTCTTGATTACAGGAAATAAATATAACCAATAAGCAAATAAAACTGAGTGTAGAAAAATATTTCATGAAAAGTAGTTTATTTTCTAACATTCAGCATTTTGAGGAGTTCTTGGGAAGGGCATCACATCGCGAATATTGCCCATACCTGTAACGAAAAGCATCAGTCGCTCAAATCCCAATCCAAAACCGCTGTGTGGTGTTGTTCCAAAACGTCTAAGGTCTAAGTAGTAATGCAATGTTTCTTTGTCCATTCCTTGTTCGTCCATGAGAGCTTCTAATTTATCATAATCGGATTCGCGTTCAGAACCTCCGATAATTTCTCCAATTTTTGGAAACAATACATCCATACCTCTTACTGTTTTTCCATCTTCATTTTGTTTCATGTAAAAGGCTTTGATAGCTTTGGGATAATCGGTAATGATGACGGGCTTTTTGTAATGTTTTTCAACCAAATAACGCTCGTGTTCGGATTGAAGGTCGCAGCCCCAAGATACTGGAAATTCAAATTTTTGTTTGGATGC
>JAAYRN010000279.1 GCA_012518765.1 Bacteroidales bacterium | reverse complement strand
TAAAAAGCTAATTAGGTGATAATGGCGGTGGGGTTCACCTCTTCCCATTCCGAACAGAGAAGTTAAGACCACCAGCGCTGATGGTACTGCCAACAGGTGGAAGAGTAAGTCGTTGCCTAATTTATTTTAACAGCTCCTTGATAACCAAGGAGCTGTTTGTTTTTTATATACCCCTCCTACTCTTTTATAAAAACTTTCTTCCAACTATTTAAAATAATAGGCAAAATATGTGTATTTTTGCGAAAGAATTTTTGAGAAAACAGACATTTTGGATGCATCTGTAAATTACCTATAATTGTAAAAATCCAAATAATGAGAAGAAATTTATCCATATTTATAATTATCGTTTTGACCTTCATATTTGGACTGACAAGTTGTACGTCAATTTTTGCAAGATTTTATGGAATAAAAAAAATAAAGGCGGTTGACGAAACAACAATTGTTCGTTACTCTAAAAAATACAACATTCCAATCGCTGACATTTATGAATTAGATAAGGCTTATTACTCATATTTGTTTTCACTTGATACGACAAAATATAAATATCAAATTAAAAATCACTATCAACCCTTACAAGCCCTTTACTATGATAGTTTAGGACACTTGAAATCATTTCAAGTGAACTGTTATGCGGGAGGTTTCCCTAATTTAAAATGGAATAAAAATGAAATAATGACAACTTTTCCACCTAAACAACAAGCTCCTACTGAAAGTATTGTATCTCTTGAAACACAATTAAAATATTTAAAACCAATATCACATACTTTAAAACCTTCAATTGTCGATTATGACTACATTGTCATTGTATATTGGAATATATTTATGGGCAGACAGAGTAAGAGATTTATTCGTTTTGTTCAAGATAATAGAAAACTTGAAACAGAAAAAAAAGTGAAAATAATATATGTAAATACTGATAACATATTTATGGAACAATAAAAAACAAAACAGATAACAAGGATTTTGAGTAAAGATGGATAGGTATTTTAACTAAAAATTTTGTTTCGAAAGTTCTATATAAGTATCAAACATCCCCCTCCTAAAAATAAAACCTTTATAATCGTATTAAAAAAATAGTTTTCAACTATTAAGAATAATAAAATAAATATGTGTACTTTTGTGAAAGAGTTTTCTAAAGGCTATAAATGGGGTTTGCAACTATTAGAAAACAAAAGAAATTAATTTTTAGAACTCTTCAAAATTCATAAAAAATGGAACAAAACTTTATTATTAAAAAAGGTGAATCGTCTTTATGGTTTTTAATAGCATGTTCATTGTTTTTTATTACTTTGACTATATGGACACAAGAGTATTTGATATTATTACCAGCATTGCTTATTTGTAGTGCTGCTGTTTTGGTACATTTTATCTTGTATTTACGTTGGTTAGTTTCATTTGCCGTTTTTGTAGATACAGAAAAAAAAGAGTTGGTTTTGAATCATACGTTGTATTTTCGGAAGAAAAAAATTTCAATAGAAAACATCAAAGAAATTGATACTCAAAAAGGAAATATAATTTTATCCGAAACAACTTTTTTATCTTATTGGCAAAAAATTGTGTGTAAAAATAAAAAAATGGGTTGTTATATTGTTCGTTTTGAAATCATACATCCTTGCGAAAGGAAACAGCTAATAGAGTTATTGTTAAGTCTTAAACCGTAATGATGTTTTATTAAAAAGAACACTGAAACACACATAGTAGGAAGACAAAACTAATACGTTTTTTTTATTTAATCTTCTAAATAACCAAATTTTCCATTATTAAAATCGTCGAAAGCTGTTACTAATTCTTCTCTTGTATTCATTACAAAGGGACCGTAGGAGGCAATGGGTTCGTTTAAATCCTGTCCGCTCATTATTAGTACAATGGAATTTTCGGTGGCGGTGATAGAAAACTCCTCTCCATCGTTTTTCATTAAGACAAAATGATCGCTAAGCGCTTGTTCTTCTTTATTTATTATGATTTCACCTTCTATTACCAACAAAGCTGTGTTGTAATTTGTAGGAAAATTGAATGTAACTTCGGCTTTTTTATTTAGTTTTGCATTGAAAAGATGTATGGGTGAGAATGTAAAAGTATTGCTTTTCAGCCCCTTGTATTCGCCTGCAATAATTTCTATTACTCCTTTATTGTTTTCGAGTTCATATTTACTCATAGAGTGATTTTCAATGGCTTGGTATTTGGGTTTGCTCATTTTATAGGTAGCGGGTAGATTTACCCAAAGTTGTACCATTTGAAATATGCCTCCTTGTTTGCTCCATTCTTTTTCGTGGTATTCTTTGTGTAAAATACCGTTGGCGGCGGTCATCCACTGCACATCTCCTTCGCCTATAATTCCTCCTGCACCAGTACTGTCGTGGTGTTGTACGCTGCCTTTGTAGGCAATGGTTACGGTTTCGAAGCCTCGGTGAGGGTGAACTCCTACGCCTTTGGGAGTATCGCTGGGCGGAAAATGATGTTTAGAGGCATAATCCAATAAAAGAAAGGGACTCATACGTTCCATACTGATACCGTAATTACTTGGAAAAAAATTGTTTACTCTAAATCCATCGCCTACCCAGTGGTGTCGGATGGGTTGTAGTATCTTTTCTATTGATTTTGTTTTCATTGCATAAGTATTTTATATAAGGTAACATATAAATCATTAAAAGGTTTGAAATGTTGGTTTTTTTTGTGTTCACTTGCCTTGTTGTATCATAAGAATCTTTTTTTTACGTTTATCTATCGTTCTTTTTAGGTAGGGATAAAATATTCTATATGAAAAATATAAAACTTGATACCTTTGTTATATTGCTTGTTGTTTCTGTGGTGTTGTCTTATTTTTTTCCACAGTTGGCGTTTTCAAAAATTATTTCTTTAAATAGGGTAATTAGTGTAGGCATAGCACTTATATTTTTCTTTTATGGGTTGAAATTAAGTTTTTCGGATATAAAACGAGACCTTAGAAATGTAAAATTACATGTTGTTATACAGTTATCTACGTTTATATTGTTTCCTTTTTTAGTTTTACTTGCTAAGCCTTTTATTTTTTCGGAGGAAGGTGAAATTATTTGGCTTTCGTTTATGTTTTTGGCTGCCATTCCGTCTACGGTTTCTTCGTCTGTAGTGATGGTTTCTTTGGCAAGAGGGAATGTTTCGGCTTCTATTTTTAATGCAACCGTATCGGGTTTAGTAGGTATTTTTATTACTCCTATTTGGATGAGTTTTTTTATAGAACCTACTGCAGTTCAATACGATTTAGGAGTTATATATGTAAAACTTTTTAGTGAAATTTTAGCTCCCATTGTATTGGGTTTGGTATTGCAGCATTATTTTTCCTATTTCCATTCTTTTACAAAAAAATACAGTTCTTTTTTCAGCGGTTTCGATAAATTTGTTATTTTATTGATAGTGTACAATAGCTTTGCTGTTTCTTTTGCTGAAAAAATATTTCAATCGGTTCATATACATGATTTTATAATTATAGCTGTTGCAACGATAGCTTTATTTTTTGTAGTGTACGAAATAATAGGTTGGGTTTCTAAAAAAATGAAATTTAGTACAGAAGATAAAATCGCTGCTCAGTTTTGTGGAACTAAAAAATCCTTGTTACATGGAACTGTTTTTTCTGAAATTCTTTTTGGTTCAGGTAATATTCCTATGGGGATAATTTTGTTACCTATCATGTTATTTCATGCTTTTCAGATTTTTGTAATTAGTATTATAGCAACAAAAAAAGGCACAAAAATTTGTGCCTAAGATATAATATTTAGTGTTTTGATTACTTTCTACTTATTCAAAATCACTTTTGTTGTCGATAGTTTTAAAAACTTAGCTGAGTCCAACGATTTCGCCGTTTACGATATCAATATGTTGTGCTTGAGGTATTTTAGGCAGTCCGGGCATACGCATAATACTTCCGGCTATGGCTAAAATAAATTCTGCACCGTTATTAATAAC
>JAAYRN010000278.1 GCA_012518765.1 Bacteroidales bacterium | reverse complement strand
CCAAGTGAATTTAACTATAAACGGTATCTTAAAATTAAAAATATTTATCTACAGGCTTATGTAGATGATTATGCATGGGAAAAGATAAGCGAAAAACACGGTAATAAAATAATGATATTTGCCTCTGGATTAAGGCAAAATTTATTGAAACTTTTAGATAAAAGTAATTTAGAAAAAAATGAAAATGCGGTTATTTCGGCTATATTATTGGGTGTAAGTGATAAACTTGATCCCGAACTTTCACAACAATATGCTTCGGCTGGAGTAAGTCATATCCTATGTGTATCGGGAATGCATGTGGGAGTTATTTATATGATAGTTAATTATTTGTTGTTTTTTCTATCCAAAGGAAGAATACAAAAATCAATAAAAACAATCGTTTTATTATTAATCATTTGGTTATATGCTTGTGTTACAGGATTATCTCCCTCTGTAATGAGGGCTTCTACTATGTTTACGTTTATGGCTTTTGGGCATTTATTTGAACGGAAACCCAATACGTATAATAGTATTTTGACATCTCTTTTCTTCTTATGTTGTTTAAATCCTCTAATTATCTACGAAGTGGGTGTACAATTGTCTTATTCAGCTGTTTTTGGAATTGTATGGCTGCAAAAACCCATCAAAACAATTTATAAAACAAAGACAAAAGTAGGAAAGCATATATGGGAAATTATGGCGGTTTCGTTTGTTGCACAGTTGCTTACATTCCCTTTCTCTATGTATTATTTTCATCAATTTCCAACATATTTTTTATTAGCAAATATTGCTATTATTAGTTTAACGCCTTTTGTTGTTGGAACAGGAATATTATATCTTGTACTTTCTTTTTGGACATGGACACACGAATATTTGTCGCTATTGTTAAATTACATGATTAAATCCATGAATTATGTGGTTTCTTTTGTGGAAAAATTACCTTTTTCTACATTGGGTAATTTATACATAAATTCTACGCAACTACTTCTTTTATATGCTTGTATACTCTGTTTTGCTTTTGCTATTTTATACAAAAGAAAATTTTATTTTTTTATTTCACTTTTCAGCATATCTGCCATATTATTTATAAATTTACATCATAAAAATAAGAATTTACATTCTCATGAAATGATTATTTATTCGATAAATAAAGGATATGTAATGGATTGTATATGTGGACATACAGCTTATACAATGGGCGATAGTACTTCATTATTAGATAATAAAAAACATGAATATCATACAGAAAACTATCGCATAAAAAAAGGTATAAAAAATCAACAACAAATAACAGATGATTTCAAAAACAAGCGTTTGTATAAATCGAAAAATTATATACAGTTTTGCAATACAAGTTTATTGGTAGTTGATAATAGAATATATTTTGAAAACAATACTCCAGAAAAATTAAAAATAGATTACTTGCTAATAGATAATAATCCAAACGTTAAAATAAACAATTTACTGAAAATGATAGACGCAAATACCATTATTTTTACAACAAATAATTCATATTTTAAAACCAATGTTTGGAAAAAAGAATGTGATTCGCTAAAAATAGCATACCATGATTTAAGGGAAGGGCATAAAAAAATCATGCTATAAAAAAAAGGAACCATTCTTTCGAATGATTCCCAAACAAACAAATTATACAAACTTAATTTTTATGAGTCTTTTTACTCTTACAGTCATTCATTAATTTGCAATAACCTTGCCAAACACAGTTTTTTAGAAAAATATTTTTTAAAATTATTTCATTGAATATCAATCATTTGAAATAAAAAAGCATATTTTTTTTATAAGTCAGGAATTTTATTGGCACATTATGTCGATAAAAATGGGCAAATGGTCGGAGTATCCGCCTTGATATTTCATGCCTAAATATGTTCGAAATGGTTTTTCCCCCATATACCTTTCGTCGGGAATTAGTAGAAAATCTGCATCGAAAATAACTGCTGAAGTTTTTATTTTCCATCCCTTTGTTTCTTTTACCATGGATTGCGATACCATAATTTGGTCTAACAGCCCCCAGTGCTCTTTATATTTATGACTTCCTATATTGTTTTTAGAAACATAAGGAAATATGGTATTAATGAGTTGCTCATCGGTTAGATTATTTATATCTGTAGATGCTTTGAGATATTTGATAATGCTTTCGTTGTAAGGATAGTCGTTGAAATCGCCCATGACAAGAATAGCAGCATATTTGTTTATAGCTTGAATAGAATCAATATGATACCTCAATATTGATGCGGCTAAATTTCTTTTATGAATACTTCGTGCATAGCCTCCGTAGCGAGAGGGCCAATGATTAACAAACAGATGTAAGGTGTCGTGTTGGCAGGAAGGACTGATGCCTTTTACATAAAGTATATCTCTTGTTTTGAATGATTTATTGGTAGTATCAATAATTTGAATGGCTTGAGAATATAGTACTGAAAATTTATCGGGACGATAAAGCAAAGCGACATCTATTCCTCTAAAGTCTTCTGATTCATAATGTATGTACTTGTATTTATATTTATTTAGAGCTGAATGAAAAATAAGCCTTTCAATGGCATTGGCATTTTCTACTTCGCAAATTCCTATAATTTCGGGAGCTTCCCAACCTCCCATGGCAACGATAACTTTACCCAAATCTTCTGCTTTTTTCTTAAAGCGGGTATAGGTGTAACGGTATGAACCAGAGGGAGTAAACGCTCCATCATTTTTTATAGAATCTTTTTCAGTATCAAAAAGATTTTCTACATTGTAAAAACAAACCCTTAGTGTATTATTGCCACGCAAACTATCGTTAAATTGTCCTACAGGAATATTTATTTGCTGGCTATATAAACAGCTGATTTTTAGAAAAATAAAAAACAAAAAAAGACACTTTTTCATGATTTTTATATTTTAATAAGGGTCTACATCTATGCGAAATAAAATATTTTTGAATGCAGAATTTTCAGTGATTTGTTTGATCCAATCTTTGTATTGTTTGATGTTACTAT
>JAAYRN010000277.1 GCA_012518765.1 Bacteroidales bacterium | reverse complement strand
GTGCAATCTAAAGAACATGATATTGAATCTGAATTTGGTAAACATATAATTCAAAATGATAGAAGGAGATTTTTTCGCATTACATGGGAGCAAATTTATGCTTACATTGAAACTATTAAAGATAGTACAGAAAAACAAAAAATGATAAATTATTTCCAAAATAAGACAACTGGTTATAATAGCTCCAATTGGTCAATTATTAAAGCTTTCGATATTGAGAAATAAAAATCCAAACCCATAAAAACACCAACCAAATAAGCATTTATATAATTGCAAACTAACAGTTTATAAAAACAAAAAAGAAGTTACTTGTTTATAGTAACTTCTTTTAGAGTAATATATATTGTCTTTTTTACTAAACCATGGTTTAGTTTCTATACTTGCGTTGTTTTGTCGTTTTTGGGTAGAATAACGGTAAAGGTAGTACCTTCATCTACTTTACTTTCGACATTAACAGTTCCGCTATAGACTTCTTCGACAATTTTTTTCATGATAGACAAACCTAAACCGCTACCGCTAATCGTTTTTGTTTTTTCATTTTTAATTCTATAAAAATCGTCAAACAATCTCGACATTTCATCTTTGCTCATTCCTATTCCGGTATCAGACACCATGATGTTAATAGAATTTTCATTTTCCTTTATTTCACAGTTAACCAATCCGTTGTTTTTATTATACTTTACCGCATTGGACAATAGGTTGTTGAATATTATTTCAATTTCTTGTCTATCGGCAGTATAATAAACATCTTGGGGATGAGCTTTGATGTTTACTTTTATGTTTTTTTGGATTGCCATAGGTAGCATGGTATCTCTTGATGTTTTGAGTAATTCCACCAAGTTTATTTTTTTCACATCCCTTGCTTTTTTACCTGTCTCTAATCGAGTTAAATCCAACATATCCATAATCAGCTGACGCATTCCTTTAATTCTTTCCAAAGAACGTTGAATCATAAAGTCGTAGTCTTCTAAGTCGTTCCCTGCCTGTCTTTCAACCATTATATTCAAATAGCCTTCGATGGCATTGATGGGCGACTTAAGTTCGTGTGAAAGTATGGATAAAAACTGAAATCGTATTTCTTTGCCCACAGTATTCATCTGTTTGGTCATTCTTCTTAAATACAGATTTTTTGTAATACTTTCGACTGACATTTTAAGTTCTTGGGGTGTAAAAGGCTTAGGTACAAAATTATATGCACCGTTATTGGTTGCTTTTACAGCCAAATCAAGGGATGCGTAAGAGGTAATCATCATTACATTACAATCGTATTGTTTTTTATTGATGTATTCCAATACCTCTATGCCGTCTATTCCTGGTAGTTTATTGTCAAGTAAAACAATATCAATAGGATTGCTATCTATTATTTCTATAGCTTCTTCACCTGAACTGGCTTCCTTTATATTAAATGTAAATTTTTCTTCTAAAAAAGGAAAATCCACATGGAAGTCAGTAAGTATTCTTGTAACTCCAGACCTTATACCGGGTTCGTCGTCAACAATTAACAAGTTTAGAATAGCCATATAAACAATTTTTTATTGTTTTAGCAATCTTATCATTTCCATTTCAAGTTGCTCTGGTCTAAGTCCTTTTTCTAAATAAAGGTCGGCTTTAATCCATTTTCTTTCTTCTTCAGTATCAACTCCAAATACCATTCCGGTATCGGCTGTTACAGCTGTAATAATGATGACCGGTACTTCTGGATATTTGTTTTTCATTTTGTAGCTGAGGATAAAGCCACTGTCTAAATTTTCCATCATGAGGTCGATGATAGCTATGTCTGGTTTTGTTTTTTCTATAACTTCTTCGGCTTCTTTTTGAGATTCAACAGCTATCACATTCATGCCGTAATTTTTTAGCTGGATAGTTAATTGAGTGATTACGTCTAAATCGTCATCAGCTAATAAAACTGTTTTATTTTTTAATACTTCCATATCAATTTTTATGATTTATTTTTGTTTTTATTCTTTTTTTCTAGGTATTTTTATTTTAAACGTTGTACCCGTAGGTTGTTTTGATTTATCGGTGTTGGATTCAACAAGTATTTGTCCTTTGTGCATTTTTACTATACCATATATAAGCGGTAATCCTAAGCCTGTTCCCTTCCCTATAGGTTTTGTAGTAAAGAAAGGTGTGTATATTTTATCCAAATTTTCTTTGGGTATTCCACATCCTGTATCTTTAAACTCAAATTCTATTTCATTTTCGTTTCCGTTGAGTGTTATACTTAGGCTTGGATTTTCAGTATCCGACATGGATTCTATGGCATTTTTTCCTAAATTAGTAATTACTTGCATCCACTGATCTTCGTCTATTTCTACCATTTTATCGGTTAGATTGGAAACAAACGATACGTTGATATTTTCAGGTACAATGATTGACTCAAGAGCGTGTTCTACAAATTTATCTACATTTACCTTGGTGTAGCGAACTTGATTTTTTCTTGCGAAATTGAGCAATCCTCCCACTATTTTTTTGCATCTATTTGCTTGCTCCGATATGAGCATTAAATCGTTGCGTTTGGGGTCGTCATGGTTCAATTCTTCCAATAGTATATTGCTATACAGGGTAATAACTCCTAAAGGATTGTTTAACTCGTGAGCGATACCTGCTGATAATTGTCCCATATTTGCCAATTTTTCGCTTTGTATCAGTGCTTCTTGAGCCGATAGGAGTTTTTCGTTCGATATATTAAGGTCGTTGATATATTTATGTAGTTTTTCGATACTATAAGGGAGACACATTTCACTTTCTGCAAGTCCTTCTACGATAGCTACTGCATGATCGATACAGGTATTATAGCCACAAGCACCGCAATTTAGGTGGTCTTTTAGGCTTTTTTTACCCATATCATGAAGTACTTTTTCTACCTTTTCGTTTGCAGGTAAAGGGAATCGTCTGTCGGCGGATGAAAATTCTTGAGATAAATCCATTTGTTTGTATTTATCGAAATCTACCTGCCATTTTTCCCAGTTTATATCGTCTAATTTATCTTTAACAAAACTTTTTATGTTTAATGTTTTGATAAATTTATTTCCCATTTTGGTCATACCTGGTCCCATGATACAGCCTTCGCAACACAATAGTTCTAAATGTAGGTTACTTTCAGGTTCTTTTTCTAATATTTTAATTGCTTCTTGGAAATTATTATGTCCAGATGTAGCAATAATATTTTCTTCCTTAATTTCGTCTACTCTATTTATTGCGTGTAGTTTACCTTTTGTTATTGGGAAGAGGGATGATTTTCCGCCTATGGGTCCGTCAAAATCGGATGGAGTTATATTTTCGCCTGTTATATTTTTAATTTTAAACAGTTTGTTAAGTTCCTTATATGTTATAACAGCATCTATTTCCGATGATTCTGCTTTTTTTACAATACAGGGACCTATAAATACGCTTGATATATCTTCTCCGTATATTTGTTTAGCTACGCGGTGCATAGCTACCATAGGTGATAAAATGGGTGCTAATGAGTTTACTAATTCAGGGGTATAATGTCGCACATAATAAACTATAGCGGGACAATCGGTTGATATAGAACGCGGTGTTTTTTCGTTTTGGTACATTTGGTCGTATTTATAAGCGACCAAATCAGCTCCAAATGCAACATCACAGACATAGTCGAAGCCCAGTTTCTTGATTTTACCTACAAGAAACCTGTAGTCGGCTATGTCTGTATATTCTGCTGCAAAACTTGGTGCTAATAAAGCTATTTTAGTCTTAGTACCTTCCAATATTTCTAAAACATCTTTTGTGTTTTTCACGTAATGTTTAGCACTTTGACTGCAAACGCGTGTACAATTACCGCATCCTATACAACGGGATGAAATTACTTCTGCTTGTCCGTTAATGATTTTTATAGCCTTAACCGGACACTCTCGCACACAGGTATAGCATACCCTACACCTATCTTTGATAGTAAAAACAAGCCCGTCCTTTAGTTTATTAGACATATAATGAATCCTGCGTTATTATTATAACAATACGTCTCTTTTTTGATAAGTAGTGTGTAATAATTCGTGGCTCTTATCGCTGAGAGGTTTCTTTAAGAATTTATCATAAAGTTCTATTACCTCTGGGTTTTTATGAGAAACCTTGATAGATTCACGATCGTCAATCTCGTATAGAGATTCCATACGTGCTACTACAACTTCCCAATTAACTCCAATACGTTGACCACCGCCGCCAATACAGCCTCCTGGACAAGCCATTACTTCGATGAAATGTAGATCGTCTCTTCCGTTTCTGATTTCATCTATTAATTTTGCTGCATTTGCAAGACCGTTTACTACAGCTACTCCTACTTCTAAATCGTTGATTTTAAATCTGGTTTCTTTTCTTCCTGCGAAACCTCTTAATGCGTGGATTTTGAAATCGGCAAGTTCTTCGCCTGTTAAGCGTTTGTATGCTGTACGTATGGCTGCTTCCATTACACCTCCTGATGCTCCAAATATTTTACCTGCTGATGTACGTGCTCCTAATGGAGAGTCGGTAATTTCAGGCTCAATCTTTTTCATATCAATACCATGTAAGTATATAAGCTCGATAAGCTCACGGGTAGTAATAGCGATATCTACATCTTTATAGCCATCGCGTCCCATGGTATCTCTTTGCATTTCAAACTTCTTAGCTGTACAAGGCATGATTGAAACTGATAATATGTCTTCTGGTTTAAGGTTCACCTGCTCAGCAAAGTAGGTTTTGATTACAGCACCCATCATTTGTTGAGGTGATTTACAGGTAGATAAATTATCTAAGAATTCTGGTGCAAACTCTTCAGCATACTTAATCCAACCGGGACAACAGCTGGTAAACATAGGTAGGGGTTTATTTGTCGTAATACGATCAATTAATTCCTCTGCCTCTTCCATAATGGTCAAGTCTGCGGTAAAAGTGGTGTCAAATACATATTTGAATCCCATTTTACGAAGTGCAGCATTTAAAAGTCCATTAATGTCTGTACCAGGTTCCATTCCAAACTCTTCTGCTATTGAAACAGAAATAGATGGAGCATATTGTATAACTGGAACTTTATCAGTTAGTTGTAATGAATGCTGAACTAATTCAGTTTGGTTCTTTTCGGTTAATGCACCTGTAGGACAAACCATAATACATTGACCACAGTTTACACAGCTTGATGTATTCAAACCTTTATTCATAGTGGTGCCTATAACCGACTTACTTCCTCTATTGATGTAATTAATACAAGATACGCCCATTACTTCTTCACATACTCTAACACATCGACCGCAAAGTATACATTTCTCAGGGTCTCGAACTATACTGGTGCTTGAGTGGTCAAGGCTATAGCTATTTTTCTTACCCGAGATTCTTCTTTCAATCACGTGATACTCTTTCGATAAGCTTTGTAGCTCACAGTTATTGTTTCTGATACAATACAAGCAATCGTCTGGGTGATTGGATAGTAAGAGTTCTATAATGGTTTTACGAGCTTCGATTACTCGAGGTGAATTAGTTAATATTTTCATTCCGTTTGAAACAGGGAATGAACATGAGCTAACAAGTTTGTTGGTATCTAACAACTCTACAACACAAATTCGACATGCTCCTGATGGGATAAAGTCTTTCATGTGGCAAAGTGTTGGAACATTTATTCCATTTCTTTTTAAGGCAGTTAGTATTGTTTCGCCTTCAAAAGCTTCTAATATTTTTCCGTTTACTTCTATTTGGATATTCATATTTTATAGTTTTTTTATATCATTTCTACTGCGTTAAACTTACATACATCGTAACAGGTTCCACAACCTATACATTTCTCATCTATAATAAAATGAGGTGATTTTCTTGTTCCAATAATGGCATCAGTTGGACAGTTTTTAGCACAAACAGTACATCCAGTACATGCATCTGTAATGATTCTATATTTTCTTAGTTCGGTACAAGTGTATGTGGCACATTTGCGTTCAAATATATGCTCTTCATATTCTTTTCTAAAACTTTTCAATGTACTCAATACTGGATTGGGTGCAGTTTGTCCTAATGCACATAATGAGGTATCTTTAATTACTTTAGCTAATTTTTCAAGCTGCATTACGCCTCTCATTCTTTCAAGTGCTACTTTTTCGCCATGACAAGGTGCTGGTTTGGAAGTGATACTTTCAAGGATTTCGAGCATTCTGCGAGTACCTTCACGACATGGGATACATTTTCCACAGCTTTCGCGTTGGATAAAATCTAAGAAGAATTTAGCAACGTCAACCATACAGTTGTCTTCGTCCATAACTACCAATCCTCCCGAACCCATCATAGCACCTGCTTTAATAAGTGATTCGTATTCAATTGGAATGTCTAAATTTTCTTCGGTAATACATCCACCTGAAGGACCTCCTATTTGAACTGCTTTGAATTTTTTACCGTTAGCTACACCGCCGGCAATATCATAAATAACGCTTCTGATGGTAGTTCCCATAGGAATTTCGACCAATCCGGTGTATTTGATTTTACCTGAAAGAGCAAATACCTTGGTTCCTTTTGAGCTTTCTGTACCTACTGCTCCGAACCAATCGGCACCGTTTACGATAATTTCTGATACGTTGGCAAATGTTTCTACATTATTAATAAT
>JAAYRN010000276.1 GCA_012518765.1 Bacteroidales bacterium | reverse complement strand
CTTCAGTTGATTAATATCCATAAATTTTTCGCCAAAAGATTTTCCATATTGTACAAATCTTTCAAAGTCTTTTTCTTGGGGTTTAAATTTCACAAATAGAGTTTCTTCAAAAAGATTGAGTTTTAAGGTGTTGAAGTTGGAAGTGAAAATATCTTTGCTTTCGCCCGTCCATCCAAAAGAGCCAAAACATCCAGCTAATTTTCCTTTGTCGCGTACGGGACTCATCAATGAAAAACAGTTATACATCTGTGGCAGTGTATTTTGATTAATGGTTGGACTTCCCAATAAATAGGCATTTGCTTTGGCTATTTTATCTCCCAATTCGTTTGCATTCATTTTTTCTATATCACAAAGGTCTATTTCAATTTCGGGATATGATTTTAAGCCTTCTGCAATTTTTTCGGCTAAAGTTTTAGTAAATCCATAAGCTGATACATAGGCTATCAGTATGCGATTTTTTTGCGGATAGTTGTCTATATATTCTTGGCAGTGTTTTTCGGTTAAGTTAACTATTTGTTTCCAATTTGAGCGTAAAATAGGACCGTGTCCCGGACAAATCATGTCGATTTCTAATTTTCTGATTTTCTCAATTGCATTTAAGAAAAAACGACTAAATGGTTTGAGTATCATGTCGAAATAATAAATAAATGCATCTTCATAATCGCCAACTAAATCATCAAACATGGCTTCGTGGCAAAAATGAGCACCAAATGAATCGCAGGTAAACAAAAGTTTATCTTCTTCCAAATAGGTGTAAATCGAATCGGGCCAATGTAGATTAGGGGCGTTGATTGCGCGTAATTTCTTGTTTCCTAAATCAATAACATCACCTTCTTTTACGATTTGATGGTTGAAATCTTCTCCAATTTGATTTTCTAAAAATTTAATGGCACTATTGCTTCCTACTACCACCGCATTGGGAGCTAATTCTAACAAGCGTTTGATGCTACCTGCATGGTCGGGTTCGGTATGGTTTACAATTATATACGATAGTTCACTCGGATTGCAAACTTTTTCGATTTTTGCTTTGTAAGTATCCCAAAATTTTTCCTTAGCTGTTTCGATTACGGCTTTTTTATCGGCGTTAATGAAATAAGAGTTATATGTGGTGCCGTATTGGGTTTCCATAATGATATCGAAAGTGCGCAATTCACTGTCTAATATTCCAATCCAGTCAATATTTTCTTTGATTTTAATGATTTTATCGTCCATTTTATTTTATATATAGTTAAACTTCATGTTATTTGTTTCAGTGTTTTATTTAACGTTGTGTCGTTTTATTTTATTTTACACATGTATTAAACACCATAGTATACATAGATATTTATTTTCATAAAAAAAGCGGTTAATTACTAACCGCTTGTATATGTAGTATTTATATTTATAATTTTGGACCAGCTTCAACCAATCGTTTTCCTTCTTCGGTATCGGTAAAGGTTTTAAAATTGTCGATAAAAGCTTGTGCTAATTCCAATGCTTTTTTGTCGTAAGCGTTTTTATCTTCCCAAGTATTGCGTGGATTTAGAACGTGAGAATCTACACCTTTTATTTCTTTGGGTATCCATAATCCAAATGGGTTTATTTGAGTAAACTCGCATTTTTCTATTTCTTCGTTTAAAATAGCATTAATCAAGGTTCGTGTGGTTGATATTTTAATACGATGCCCTACGCCATAAGAACCACCTGTCCAGCCTGTATTTATTAAATAGACTTGACTTCCGTGTTTTTTTATTTTTTTCGATAATTCTTCGGCGTATTTTGTGGGGTGCAACAACAAGAAAGGACCTCCAAATGCAGAAGAAAAAGTAGGAGAGGGTTCTTTGATTCCTCGCTCAGTTCCTGCCAATTTAGCTGTGTATCCACTTAAAAAATAGTACATTGCTTGATCTTCTGTTAGTTTTGCTACTGGAGGCAGTATTCCAAAGGCATCGGCGGTTAGGAAAATAATTTTCTTTGGATGATTTCCTTTGGATACGGGTTTTACTATGTTTTCTATGTGGTAAATAGGATAGGAAACTCTTGTGTTTTCCGTTTTAGAGTCATCGTCAAAATCAGGGTCTCCATTATCTTTGATAACTACGTTTTCTAATAAAGCATCTCTGCGTATTGCGGCATAGATGTCGGGTTCTTGTTCTTTGCTTAATCGTATACATTTAGCATAACATCCACCTTCGAAATTAAATATTCCGTCATCGTCCCATCCGTGTTCATCGTCTCCTATAAGGGTGCGGTTAGGGTCTGTTGATAAGGTGGTTTTTCCAGTTCCGGATAAGCCGAAAAATAAGGCTGAATTTCCTTCTTTATCTTGATTAGCAGAACAATGCATTGCTGCTATCCCTTGCAAGGGTAATAGGTAGTTCATGATAGAGAAAAATCCTTTTTTTATTTCGCCACCATACCATGTGCCACCAACGACAGCCATACGGTCGGTGATATTAAAGGCTACGTATACTTCACTGTTTAAGCCATGTTCTTCCCATTTTTTGTTGATGGTTTTTGATGCCATTAACATGACAAAGTCGGGTTCAAAATCTTTTAATTCTTCTTCTGTTGGGCGGATAAACATATTTTTCACAAAATGTGCTTGCCATGCTACTTCGCTGATTACACGAATTTTAATACGTGTGTTTTCGTTTGAACCACAATATGCGTCTGAAACATATAAAGTTTTATTGCTTAATTGTTCTTGGCTTATTTTGAGTAAATCATTCCAAACTTCCTTTGAAATGGGTTTATTGTCAGACCCTTTTCGGTCGGGTGCAGCCCACCATACATTAGGTTCGGTATGGGCATCTTTTACTATGTATTTGTCCTTAGGTGATCGACCTGTAAAAATTCCAGTGTCTACACTCAAAGCACCTAAGTTTGTTTTATAAGCTTTTTCATAACCCGTGAGAGAGGGATTTGTTTCGTGTTCATATAGGTTGTCATACGAAAGGTTATGATGGATGGTTTTTTGATTAATTATACCATACTTTGATAAGTCTAAGTTGTTGTTACTCATGGATATAAATTATAATATTTAAATGATTTTTTTTTACAAAAGTATCAAATTATTTTGATTAAAACCAAGAGAAAATGTATAATGTAACTTAAAAGATAACTTCGTTTATTTCGCGAATTTCAAAGTCGGTAGTTATGGGAAAACCATAGTATTCTTGATTAGATACATTGTCTTTGGAGGTAAAAACAATGGTAGTTACAAAGAAATATTTAAAATTGGAAGAATCCAAATCTGTAGTCCTAAGTTGCTTTTCGTAGTGCATGGAGCGATCTATTAGCATATTGATTTCACTTTCGTATTTACCTCTCAATTCTAACTCTTCAATATCTTCTGTATTAGTTAAATAAGAGCAAAGAAAGCTAAGCTCATCAATGCGATTGTTGATAGCTTGGTCTATTATTAGTTTGGTAAAATGATAATCAGAAAGACTGTCTACTTGTAAAATTTGAATACTATCAATGCGGTCTTCGTGATTTAAGTCTTTTGATAGATACTCTGTTATAGTTTTTTCTATTTTTTTATGCAGTCTTTCTGTTTTATTGTTACAAGAAAACAACATTATAAGCAATGAAAATAAAAAAGCGATACGTATGATGTTGCGTTTCATAATATGTATGTTATGAAATGTTAAACTATATGCTTATTATTGTCGTCTGTGGTTTCTATCTCCTTTATGATGTTCAGGCTTGGGTGTTAGAACTTTGTGTGAAAGTTTTAGTTTCCCTGTTCTCTTATCAATATCTATTAGTTTAACCTTTATGATGTCTCCAACTTTTAGGTGATCTTCTATTTTATCTATGCGTTTCCAAGCGTATTCCGACACGTGTAACAGTCCGTCTTTTCCGGGTAGTATTTCAATAAAAGCACCAAAGGGCTGTATGTTTTTGACTGTTCCTTCGTAAACTTCGCCCATTTCGGGAACAGCTATAATAGCTTTTATTCTTTGAATAGCAGCAGTTATGGATTCTTTATCGGGAGAGGCGATGTCAATAATACCATATTCTCCTTCTTCTGTGATATTGATAACGGTATTGGTATCGTGTTGCAGTTCTTGAATTATTTTTCCTCCAGGTCCTATGATAGCTCCTATAAATTCACGATCTACTTTCATTTTTTCAATACGTGGTACGTGTGGTTTATAATCTTCACGGGCTTCTTTGATTACTTTTTCCATTTCATCTAAGATGTGTAATCTGCCTTTTTTAGCTTGTTCAAGTGCTTCAGAAAGAACCTCGTAAGACAATCCTTCTACTTTGATATCCATTTGACAAGCGGTAATGCCGTCTCTTGTTCCTGTTACTTTAAAATCCATGTCGCCCAAATGGTCTTCATCGCCTAATATATCGGATAAAATGGCGTACTGTCCTGTTTTAGAGTCGCTAATCATACCCATAGCTATTCCCGATACAGGTTTTTTTATCTTTACTCCGGCATCCATCAAAGCCATAACTCCAGCACATACTGTCGCCATAGACGAAGAACCGTTGGATTCTAATACATCCGATACAAGTCGAATGGTGTAAGGATTATCGTCTTTATGAGGTAGCATGGGTTTTATGGCACGTAAAGCTAAATTTCCATGTCCTATTTCTCTTCTTCCTGTTCCGCGAATGGGTTTTACTTCGCCGGTAGAAAATGGAGGGAAGTTGTAATGAAGCAAGAATCTTTCTTTTCCTTGATCCAATGCATTATCAATCATCTTTTCATCTAGTTTGGTTCCTAGAGT
>JAAYRN010000023.1 GCA_012518765.1 Bacteroidales bacterium | reverse complement strand
TATGGCTTTGGCATAAGATATAACATCGTCTGAATAAATTACTTCAACAGCAGGATTAAACAATCTATTTATGTGTTTAGTCGTGATTGATGTTTTCCCATTAGCAAGGGGAAAAGTAGTTATACGTGCTTGATTGGCGTGTCCGGATACATATCCATCGGGAACGCGTAAGGCAACCCATACGGGACTTAAAGTCCAGGTTTTGGGATTGGCAACTCCTTTTTTATCCAAAATAGCCTTCCCTTTTCCTATTATTTCCATTACCCATACTTCGTCGGCATCGGAGATAGAAAAAGATTCGCCACCGCTGCAATAACCGTATTCGCTCACTAATTCATGCATAACTTTAATGGCTTCTCGGGCTGTTTTTGAACGTTGTAAAGTGATGTATATCAAACTACCATAGTCTATAATTCCCCTGGAATCTTTTAACTCTTTCAATCCACCAAAGGTGGTTTCGGAAATAGCTACTTGGTGTTCGTTGATATTTCCAACTACCGAGTAAGTTTTGTTGGCTTGTTTGATTTGACCTAATTTTCTTCCTGATTCCCACTCGTATACATCCATCATGGTACCAGCAGGATAAGTCGCTGCAGCTTGATAATACAACTCTCCATACAATGTGTGAGAGTCGGCTGAATAGGAAATAAATGTAGAACCATCTTTAGAGGCTCCTTTGGTTACTAAAAAATTAGTACATGCTTCTACTTTGCTTTGTGTAAAAACGAACAAACAGGCAGAAGCGATTAGAAAAATTTTCTTCATAAACTGTGTATTTAATTGATTAATAAATAATATTGTGTTCTCAAAATGCTTTGCAAATTTAACAAAAAAAATCATTAAAACTTTGTTTTTAAAATACTAACATAGACTTTAATTTTCTTTCTCTTATATTTATTTGATTTATAGGGTTTTGTTATTTGAAATCGTATTTAAACAAAGGTGTAAACTATCTTTCCAATACGGAATTGAAATATGAAAATCTTTTTTTATTTTAGCCTTGTTCAATACGCTGTAGTAGGGGCGAGTGGCAGGAGTGGGATAGTCTTTGGTTTCAATAGGATGTATATCTGTTTGAGCTTGTGTGTAGTGCATTATTTCTTTGGCAAAATCGTACCAAGAACATACACCCTCATTTGAATAGTGGTATAGGGTTGGTTTTGTGATTTTTGCGTTGTCAAATGCTATTTTTAAAATTGCTTCTGCCAAGTCGGCGGCATAAGTAGGGCTTCCTATTTGATCGTAAACTACTTGTAATTCTTTGCGTTCTTGTGAAAGTCGTAGCATGGTTTTTACAAAATTATGACCAAACGAAGAATATAACCAAGATGTACGAATAATAGCACAACGATTTACTGTATTTAAAAGTATGTGTTCGCCTGCTAATTTTGTTTGACCGTAAACCGAAAGTGGTTGTGTAGCATCATTTTCTGTATATGGTTTGTGATTTTTTCCGTCAAATACATAATCTGTAGAAATGTGTATGGGAAAAAAGTTGTATTTCTGAGAAGCTAATGCTATGTTTTTCAGGGCATTTACATTTACATTGTGGGCGTTTTCTTTATCGGTTTCGGCTTTGTCTACTGCTGTATAAGCTGCCGTATGTATTAAAATATCGCAGGGATTGG
>JAAYRN010000275.1 GCA_012518765.1 Bacteroidales bacterium | reverse complement strand
TTTCAATACACTTGATTTTCTTTGATGTAATATAGTTTGAATGTATTATTTAAACTAAGGTTCTTAATGATATAATAATTTTATGTATCTTTGCAATCATTATTTATAAAACTTAACTATCTAAGTTACAATATAAATCAAAAAAAATCTCAGATGAAAATCAAAACAAATACCATTATTGGTGCTATTGCAGGAGATATTATAGGCTCGGCATACGAGTTTGACAAAATAAAATCCACTTCTTTCAAGCTGTTTACCCCCACTTCCGATTTTACTGACGACACGGTGTTGACCGTAGCTACAGCAGATTGTATTTTACACAAGAAAAAATTTGATAAAACATTGGTTGAGTATGGAAAAAAATATCCTGACAGAGGTTATAGCGATCGTTTTCAGAACTGGATACATACCCAAAGCCTCATTCCTTACAATAGCTTTGGTAACGGTTCTGCCATGAGAATTTCTCCTATTGGATTTGCTTATAACAACTTAGAAAAAGTAATTAAAGTTGCTAAGCAAGCGGCAGAAGTTACCCACGACCATCCCGAAGGAATCAAGGGGGCACAAGCCATTGCTACGGCTGTTTTTTTGGCAAATATAGGAAAATCTAAACAAGACATTCGGAATTTTATAAAAAATACCTTTGTTTACGATATAGAATTTACCTTAGATAGTATACGCGATTGCTACGAACACAACGAAACATGCCAACAAACAGTCCCTCAAGCTATTGTTGCTTTTTTAGAAAGCACCGACTACGAATCGGCTATTCGTTTGGCTATTTCTTTGGGCGGCGACGGCGGTACCTTAGCAAGCATGACAGGTGGAATTGCAGCTGCATACTACAAGGAAATACCTTCTCATATTATTGACAATGCAATGTCTAAACTTCCCGAAGAATTTGTAGATATTATTTACAAATTTGAGAAAAAAATCGTAAACGGAGAATAATTTCATCCGCAACATTATTTGCTTGCAAAGCCTACACAATTAGCTCATTTTTAAATTATTAACAAAATCACCTTGTTTAAAACACAAGTGTTTTTGTTTTAGTATTGAAAAACAATAGAATGGAATGTTATTTTTTATATTTTTGCATTCAATTTTATGGAGCATCTTTTTTCATATATCACCGTAGACGTTTTCAATTATTTTTTGATTGCCATGATTGCTATAGCAGTCATTGTGTTTGTAGCTCTTTATTTTATAAAAGCAGGCTACGGTATGTTTGTTAGTAAAAAATGGGGTATTTGTATCAACAATAAAACCGCTTGGGCTTTGATGGAAATGCCCGTCTTTTTGCTTATGATGCTGTTATGGGCTTTTTCATCGCGAAGATGGGAGGCTGCTCCGTTGGTTTTTCTGCTGTTTTTTCAATCTCATTATTTTAGAAGAGCTTTTTTATTCCCTTTTTTACTTAAAGGGAAAAGTCGTATGCCTTTGAGTATTATGTTTATGGGTATAACATTTAACCTATGCAATGCTTTTGCCCAAGGGGGATGGATTTTTTATTTTTCGCCCGCCGATTATTATACAAGCGATTGGTTTACTTCTCCGCAGTTCATTATTGGAACGATTATTTTTTATGGAGGAATGCTTATAAATATAAATTCCGACCAAATTATCAGAAACTTACGCAAACCCGGCGACACTAATTATTACTTTCCCAAAGGAGGAATGTTTAAGTATGTAACATCGGCACATTATTTTGGAGAAATTATAGAATGGATTGGTTTTGCAATACTTACATGGTCTATACCCGGTTTGGTATTTGTTATATGGACCATGGCTAATTTGGTACCTCGTTCCAATGCCATTTACAACAAATACAAGCTGATGTTTCCCGAAGAAATGAGGTCGAAAAAAATAAAACGTATTTTTCCATACATTTACTAAATGACACATTTACAATCTCGAAAAACAGCTCTCATCACGGGTGCTACTTCTGGCATAGGTTTTCATTGTGCCGATTTATTAGCGTTGAAAGGTTATGATGTTGTTATCATTGGCAGAAATGAGGCTAAAATGAACAAAGCCAAAGCATTGTTAGAAAAACACCCCGTTCAAGTTCATGCTTTATTGTTGGATTTAACCCAAGCCGATTCGGCTCAAACCATCTATGATTTTTGCCAACAAAAACAACTACATATAGATATATTAATATGTAATGCGGGTATGTATATGGTTCAATGTTTGGCAGATACACCACCCAAAGAAATAGAAAAAGTAGTAAATTTACATGTATTAAATCCTTCGCTCTTGTGTCATTATTTTGGCAAGCACATGAAGGAAAAACGTGAGGGACATATATTAATTGTTTCTTCCTTGGCTGCCTACACTCCCTTCCCTACCCTTTCGTTATACGCTGGCTCTAAACGCTATTTGAGTCATTTATCCCATGCGATACGTTCCGAATTAAAACCCTATAATGTGAGCGTTACTAATTTATGCCCAGGAGGTGTCAGTACCGATTTTTTCCCTACCATAGGCTCTGTCATACGTCTTGCTACCCGTTTTCATTTTATGATGACACCCCAAAAGGTAGCTCAAAAAGCATTGAAAGCCATGTTTAAAAACAAGAAAAAAGTTACTCCCGGTTTTTACAATCGCATATTAATCGCTTTGATTCCTTTGCTTCCACAGTGTATTATTGATTATTTACACACCCACACTTCCTTCTTTTCCAATCAAATGGACTACGAAATCTAAAAATAAAAACTTACAGCAGTACATAATAAATGTATAAACGTATATTTTTTCTTTGGGCATTGAGCGTAGCCGAAACGCCTTATTTGTTTTTTATTTTCTACTACACTTGCCATATTTATCTTGTTTACAGCTCTATTTTTTTATATCTTTGCGTTTATATTATTTTCCAAGTAAAACACCGTAATACATTTGATTTTGAATCATTTATTTAAAGAATTAAACGAAGAACAACAGCAGGCAGTTGCCCACATAAATGGTGCTATGATGGTTATAGCGGGTGCTGGTTCGGGAAAAACACGAGTTTTAACCCATCGCATCGCTCACATGATTTCTCAAGGTATAAATCCCTTTCAAATATTGAGTTTGACATTTACCAATAAAGCTGCTAAAGAAATGAAAGAAAGAGTAGTATCTCTTTTGGATAACAATGCAGCCCACAGTGTATGGATGGGTACTTTTCACTCTATTTTTAGTCGTATTTTACGCATCGAGGCTGAGTATATTGGTTATTCAAATAATTTTCAAATCTACGACCAAGAAGACAGCCGAAGTTTGGTAAAAAACATCATTAAAGAAAAAAGATTAGACGATAAAAAATACCGCCCCAACTTGGTATTAGCTAAAATTTCTAATGCTAAATCTAATTTAATATCTCCCGAAGAATATGCATCCAATTCACTGATAGATACCGATAATCGCATTAAAGGATTGGAAAGTTTAAGCGAAATTTATTCCCTCTACAACCTTCGCCTCAAAAGAGCCGATGCCATGGATTTCGACGATTTACTGTTTAATATGTATATTTTATTACGCGATTTTCCCGACATGTTGTACAAATATCAGCGTAAATTCAAATACATACTTGTGGACGAATATCAAGACACTAACTATGTTCAATATCAGATTATTAAAAAATTAGCAGCCTTACACGAAAATATTTGTGTGGTTGGAGACGATGCACAAAGTATTTACGCTTTTCGCGGAGCAAACATACAAAACATATTGAATTTTAAGGAAGACTACCCTGATTATTCTTTGTTTAAATTGGAACAAAATTACCGATCGACACAAACTATTTTAAATGCTGCTAATTCGGTAATCAAAAACAACGAGCAACAAATACCTAAAAAAATATGGTCGGCAAATCAAGAGGGTGAAAAAATAAAACTAATCGAAGCCTCATCAGAATCTGACGAAGCTCAAAAAATTATAGCCTCCATTTTATCTAACAAACAAAATAAATCTTTGACATACAAAGACTTCACTATTTTATATCGTACCAATGCACAATCTCGTTCTTTTGAAGAACAATTGGTTCGTATGAATGTTCCCTATCGTATTTACGGGGGAAAATCGTTTTATCATCGCAAGGAAATTAAAGATATTTTAGCGTATTGCCGCTTGGCTGTAAACCAAAAAGACGATGAATCTTTGCGTAGAATCATCAATTATCCCCTGCGTGGCATAGGTTTAACCACTGTAGAAAAAATAATGGCTGCTGCCAATGATAACCAATGTTCGTTGTGGGAAATCATATCGCAACCCCATAAATTTTATGCCTTACTCAATCAGGGAACATGGGCAAAAATAGAAGTTTTTGAAGAT
>JAAYRN010000274.1 GCA_012518765.1 Bacteroidales bacterium | reverse complement strand
TTACTTTTGTAATGAGATTATGCTTGTTGTATTTACATACATTTACCCATATATAATCCTTGAAAAATGCAAAAGAAAAACAATATTGAAGAAGTTTTTTTACATACAATCAACAACTTAGCACTTCCTTCCGATAGATTATTGTTAGCAGTTAGTGGGGGTGTTGATTCTATGGTTATGTTGCATTTATTTTTACAAACCGATTATGCCATAGGTGTGGCACATTGTAATTTTAAACTGAGGGGAAAAGATTCAGACGAGGATGAATTTTTTGTAAAACAATTGGCAGATAAGCATAATTTTCCCTTCCATTCCATTTCGTTTGAAACAGAAGAATATGCCAATGAATTAGGAATTTCTATTCAAATGGCTGCAAGGGAATTAAGGTACGAATGGTTTAGAAAAATAGCTCAAAAAAATGATTATACCTACATTGCAACCGCTCATCAACGTAACGATGTAATAGAAACGTTTTTTGTAAATACACTTCGTAAAACGGGAATAAAAGGATTTTGTGGAATAAAAGCAAAAACCAACAATTTAATACGACCTTTATTGGAATTTTCAAGGCAAGAAATTGAAAACTATGCTCTTGAACATAATATAAGTTTCAGAGAAGACCAATCCAACTACTCTGATAATTACGTACGAAATTATATACGTCTTCATATTATCCCAGCTTTCAATACATTACAAAGTAATTTTGAGGAAGTTTTGTTTAATACCATAGGTATTTTAAACCAACAGGAAAGCATATACCGCCATCGCATAGAACAAACAAAAAAAGAAACAATGATTCATAAAAATAATTTCTATACAATTGATATACAAAAACTAAAACAACTTCCTGAAACCAAAACATATTTATTTGAATGGATTTATCCTTTTGGATTTAACATGGAACAAGCAGAAAAAATAATTACAGTTTTAGACAAGGAACCCGGTAAACTATTTTACTCGTCTACTCACGTATTGTTAAAAGATAGAACAACTTTAATAATAAAATCACGTACCCTTGAAAAATCAAGTAAAATAATAGAAAACAATCTTGATAATGAGAGTTTTATATTTGAAAATTTGCAATTTGAATACATCAAATACAAGGCTGATTTTGAAATAGAAAAAAACACAGAAATAGCCTATTTCGATGCCGATAAACTTGTATTTCCTCTGATATTACGCAAATGGAAACACGGAGATACTTTTTATCCCTTTGGAATGCAAGGCTGTAAAAAACTTAGCGATTATTTTACTGATAATAAAATTTCCTTGTTCGAAAAGGAAAATACAGGTATATTGTGCAATTATACAGGCGAAATTATATGGATAGTAGGACATAGAAGCGATAATCGCTATCGCTTAACACCTCATACTGAAAATGTTTTAAAAATAACACGATTATAAATATTAATACGTATGGCAAAATTTGAAATTTACGGTGGGAATAAACTAAAAGGAGAATTAACCCCACAAGGAGCTAAAAACGAGGCATTACAAGTTATATGTGCCGTTTTGTTATCAAAAGAAAAAATAACCCTATCGAATATCCCCAATATTCTTGACATCAATAGATTGATAGAACTATTAAAACACATGGGAGTCAAAGTAGAACAGCTTTCCGCAGATACATATAGCTTTGAAGCAACAGACATTGATTTCGACTATATGCAAACGCAAGATTTTATAAATCAAGCCAATCGCTTACGTGGTTCCATTATGATTTTGGGACCTCTTTTAGCAAGATTTAAAAAAGGACACGCTCCTCGACCCGGAGGCGATAAAATAGGAAGACGAAAATTAGACATACATTTCGATGGACTTTTACAATTGGGTGCTAAATTAGATGTAGACGAAGAAAGAATGCTATACAGCTTACATACAGACCAATTAAAAGGTTGTTACATGCACTTAGAAGAAGCATCTGTAACGGCAACAGCCAATATTATCATGGCGGCGGTTTTAGCCGAAGGCAAAACAACTATTTTCAACGCAGCTTGCGAACCTTATCTGTATCAATTATGTAGCATGCTCAACAGTATGGGAGCAAAAATTAGCGGAATAGGTTCTAATTTACTGACCATAGAGGGCGTAGAAACATTACACGGCTGTTCACACCGACTACTACCCGATATGATTGAAATAGGGAGTTTTATAGGCATGGCTGCTATAACCCAGTCCGAAATAAACATTAAAAATGTAGGCTACGAGCATTTGGGAATCATTCCCAATGTATTTCAACGATTGGGGATTCAAATGGAGCGTAGGGGAGACGACTTGTTTATTCCTGCACAAGAACATTATGAAGTAGATACTTTTATGGATGGTTCTATCATGACCATTGCCGATGCTCCTTGGCCCGGATTTACTCCCGATTTAATCAGTATAGTGTTGGTAACAGCTATACAAGCCCAAGGCAGTGTATTGATACATCAAAAAATGTTTGAAAGTCGTCTGTTTTTTGTTGATAAACTGATAGATATGGGTGCTCAAATCATTCTTTGCGACCCTCATCGTGCTACCGTTATTGGTCTCGACCATAAGTTTCCTTTGCGAGGAACTACCATGTCATCGCCCGATATACGTGCCGGAGTAGCCCTGTTAATCGCAGCCTTGTCGGCAAAAGGTAAAAGCGTGATTTACAATATTGACCAAATAGATAGGGGATACCAAGGCATTGATAGCCGTTTGCAATCCATTGGTGCTGACATCAGAAGGATAGATTAAAAAAACTTGGATTAATAATAATCGAAACGTAGGTGTTTTACACTTAAACCTTTGTTGATAAGTTGTTTCAACGAATCTATACCTATTTTTAAATGCTCAAGAGCATATTGTTCGGTTACTAATTTATCGCTTTCTTCGGTTTTAACTCCCGATGCAAGCATGGGTTGGTCTGAAACCAATAAAAGTGCTCCTGTAGGAATACGATTGTAAAAACCTACGGAAAAAAGTGTAGCCGTTTCCATGTCTACGGCGGTTGTACGTGTACGCTCTAAGTAGGCTTTAAACTCATTGTCATGCTCCCATACACGGCGATTGGTGGTATAAACCGTACCTGTCCAATATTCCCTACCGTATTCGCAAATAGTTGACGAAATGGCTTTTTGTAGATTAAAAGCTGGTAAAGCAGGTACTTCTACAGGGAAATAATCATTGGAAGTTCCTTCGCCTCTTACAGCAGCTATGGGCAAAAGTAGCTCACCTACACCCAAATAAGGTTTCAAACTACCCGTTTTTCCCAAAAATAACACAGCTTTGGGTTGTATGGCTGTCAACAAATCCATGATAGTAGCAGCCATGGGGCTACCCATGGAAAAATTAATGATAGTAATGTTATCTTTGGTTGCACTTTGCATGGGATAGGTCAAGCCGTGCACCTCTGTTTTCATGATTTTAGCAAAGTTTGAAACGTAATCTTTGAAATTGGTAAGTATAATATACTGACCAAACTCATTCAACCTCAAACCCGTATATCTTGGCAACCAGTTTTCTACAATTTCTTTTTTCGTAATCATACTATAATGGTTATTAATGGTTTCAACTGCAAAAATACACCAATTAATAATACAAGCAATTCATTACAAAAAAACTTGCTAAAAAAACAATGGAAGTGAAGTCAGCTTATAAGATTTGTTTTTTCAAAAAATCAACTAATTTAGCCGTAGCTAAACCCCTGTGGCTGATGCGATTTTTTTCGCTCATTTCCATTTCGGCAAATGTAATATCATAAGTATTAGGTTGAAAAATAGGATCATACCCAAAACCTTCTCCTCCCTTTTTACTACTTATGATATTACCTTCTATAATGCCTTCAAATATATGTTCTTTGCCTTTCCATATCAACGCCACAAGCGTACGAAAACGAGCAGAACGATCTGAAACTCCTTGGAGCTCCTGCAACACCTTGTTCATATTGTCGTCGAAATTACAAGATTCACCCGCGTAGCGTGCAGAATATACACCCGGACGATTGTTTAAGGATTTGATTTCTAATCCCGTATCGTCTGCAAAACAATCCAATCCGTATTTGGCATGCACATACCTTGCTTTTTCTAAAGCATTGCCTTCCAAGGTATCGGAGGTTTCAGGAATATCTTCTACGCAGTGAATATCGCTCAAAGACAATAACTTAAAATCAGTACCTAAGATAGATTGCACTTCATCTAATTTATGTCTGTTGTGGGTTGCAAAAACCAATTGCATTTCTTATTTCAATTTCGATAATGCTTCCTTGATACGGCGAACTGCTTCGATAAGTACCTCGTTAGAAGTAGCATAAGATAAGCGTATGCAGTTGTCGTCTCCAAAGGCAATACCTTGTACGCAAGCTACATTGGCTTCGTATAACAAATATAAAGTTAAATCGGTGCTGTTGTTGATTTTATAATCTTTATAAGCTCTTCCGTAATAAGCACTTACATCGGGGAAGAAATAAAAAGCACCCTGTGGTAAAATAACTTTAATGTCTGGAATTTCTTTTAATAATTCAAACATCATGTCTCTGCGTTCGCGAAATTTTTCACGCATAGAAATAATATCTTTACTGGTAGTAGGATCCATTTCCATGGCTGTAATAGTAGCTCGCTGTGCAATGGAGCATGTGGCTGAAGTTACTTGACCTTGAAGTTTATCGCATGCTTTGGCTATGGGTAGGGCTGCACCAATAAATCCAATACGCCAGCCTG
>JAAYRN010000273.1 GCA_012518765.1 Bacteroidales bacterium | reverse complement strand
TTTGCCAATTGGTTGAGTACCGAAGCCAATGAAGCAAATCATATCAAACGTGATGCACCTGTGATGTGTGTTATAGGAAACCCGCCGTATTCGGTAAGCTCTTCTAACAAAGGAGAATGGATTGAAAGTTTAATTGCAGATTATAAAAAGGATTTAAACGAAAGAAACATACAGCCTCTTTCTGATGATTATATAAAATTCATCAGATATGGACAGCACTTTATTGAAAAAACTGGCGAAGGAATATTAGCCTATATCTCTAATAATAGTTTTATTGACGGTATTATTCATCGTAAAATGCGAGAAGAATTAATGAAAACTTTTGATAAAATTTATATTTTAGATTTGCATGGCAATGCTAAAAAGAAAGAAACTGCACCCGATGGCAGTGCCGACCAAAATGTTTTCGATATAATGCAAGGAGTTTCTATAAATGTTTTTGTAAAAACAGGAAAGAAAAAGAAAAACGAATTAGCCAAAGTTCTGCATCACAATCTCTATGGAAAAAGAGAAGAAAAATATCAGTTTTTACACAGAATCTCTTTAAAAACAATTGAATGGATTGAGTTAGATACCCAAAAACCGGAACTATTTTTTGTGCCTAAAGATTTTGAAACAAAAAAAGAATATGATAAAGGGTTTAAAATAGATAATATTTTTCCTGAAAATTCAAGTGGAATTACAACAGGCAATGATAAAAGATTAATTTCAGAATTTACGTTTTCTGAAAACAACAATAAATATTCATATAAACCATTTGATAATCGTTTTATAAATTATAATATTAAAGAGATTCAACGACCACGTTTTAATATAATGAAACACTTTTTGTATGGAAGGAAAAATATTGGTTTATGTTTAATGAGAACTGTTGTAAATACTACTGATTTTAAAACTGTTTTTATTACATCATCTATGATGGATAAAAATTGTTACGGTTTCCAAACTTATGTTTTTCCTCTTTATCTTTATCCCGATTCATCTGAATTGCAATTAGATATTGAACAAGAACGCATTCCCAACTTCAATATGGAAATTGTAAAGCAAATTGAAGAAAAGTTGGGTTTACAATTTGTAGCAGAAAAGAATCCGAAGGATTCAAATGTTTATAACAATGATGATACCCCAAAACATACGACCCCATCGGGGTCGCACACCGACCATCGTTCTGATGCTACTACAAACATTCGACCCTTTGGGTCGTTTGCTCCAATAGACCTATTAGACTACATCTATGCCGTGCTACATTCGCCCACTTACCGTGAAAAATACAAAGAATTTTTGAAAATAGATTTTCCACGAGTTCCTTATCCAAAAAATAAAGAAACATTTTGGAAATTGGTAAAAATAGGTGGTGAAATACGTCAAATTCATTTATTGGAAAGTTCAGTAGTAGAAAATTACATTACGCAATATCCAGAAGACGGAAATAATGTAGTGGATAAGCCTAAATATATTCCTATTCCAAGAAATGAAATAACGGGCGAATTGCAAGGCAATGTCTATATTAATGACAACCAATATTTTGCCAATGTTCCGTTACGAGCTTGGAAGTTTTACATCGGTGGTTATCAACCAGCTCAAAAATGGCTCAAAGACCGAAAAAATAGAACTTTGGATTTTGAGGATATTTTGCACTATCAAAAAATAATTGTAGCATTAACGGAGACTGATAGGTTGATGAAAGAAATTGATAAAGTTGAAATTATATGATATATATTACAGGGGTTTATGGTAAAAGTTGATAATTATGAATTAGTTAGTTGTTTTTTTGAAAAAGAAAAATATAGAAACCTATCCATTACGATAACCACAATAAAGATGTATTAGTATGGATAAATTTCAAAACAAATATCGCGGAAAATCTACTCGATTACGAAACTGGGACTATAGTTGGGCTGCTGCCTATTTTGTTACCATTTGTACCAAACACAGAATTCATTATTTTGGCGAAATAAAAAATGGGAGAATGGAATTGTCTGAAATAGGTAACATTGTTGAAAATGAATGGTTAAAAACATTTGAAATACGATTGGATATGAACCTGCAAATGGGCGAATTTACGATAATGCCAAATCATTTTCACGCCATTATTACCATTGGTAAAAATAAATACAATATAAAATCGCATACACAATCTACCAATACATTTGGACCACAATCCAAAAATTTGGCATCAATTATTCGTGGGTTTAAAATCGGGGTAACAAAAAATGCCCGACAATTTAATCCTGATTTTGCGTGGCAACCCCTTTTTTACGACCATATTATCCAAAACGATAAATCCTATCAACGAATTACAAATTATATAATAAACAATCCTAAATATTGGCAGGAAGATAAATTTTATGAATAAAAAATAAAGAAACATATTGTGATTAATATGAACTACTTAATCGAGATAAAAAACATAGTAACTCAGGCACGGAGGCAAGCATATTCTGCTATCAATTCCGCTATGGTAGAAGCCTATTGGAATATTGGAAGAAGAATTGTAGAAGAAGAACAAAACGGAGCCGATAGAGCCGAATACGGCAAGCAAATTATTGAAACTATATCGAAAGAACTAACTAAGGAGTTTGGAAAAGGATTTGGTCCAAGAACGATTTGGAATATCCGTCAATTTTATATTTATTTTCCTGATAAACAAATTATGAAAACACTGTTTTCACAATTATCATGGTCTCATTTTCAGCGAGTTCTTAAAGTATTTAAAGCAGGATATTAAGATTACATTATTATTATAAGCAAAAACACCTTTTAAATCTTTATTATTATGGCTAAACAACATTTAATAGTAAAAGAAGTAGCGATACGCACCCTGAAAACTAATGGAAATGATTTCATCTGTATAACTGATATTGCAAAACAAAAAAATTCTTTGGAACCCAAAGATGTTGTGAAAAACTGGTTTCGTTTGAAGAATACATTAGAATACTTGGGACTTTGGGAACAGTTAAATAATCCTAATTTTAAAGGGGTCGAATTCGACCCCCTTTTGAAAGAGGCGGGTAGTAATGCTTTTACAATGAGTCCTACACGCTGGATAGAGCTAACGAATGCTATAGGAATTGTAACTAAAAGTGGTGCAGGTGGTGGTACTTTCGCAAAAAGAAAGACTAATTAAATTGAATAAAATTGCAATACAACAAATAACTGTTTTGCAAGAAGTAGAACGAAGAAAATTTTTGAAATAAGAAAAAATAAAATTACAATGAAGTGTAAAATAGGTGTAATATTCTTTTGTATAAACTTAATTTTTTGTGCTATTAATGCCCAAACGGATAAAACGGTAGGAATTTGTTTAAGTGGGGGAGGTGCTTTGGGTTATGCCCACATTGGAGCATTGCAGGCTTTGGAAGAAGCTGGAATTAAGCCAAATATAATATCAGCAAACAGTATGGGTAGTGTTATAGGCGTGTTTTATGCCAACGGTTATAGCCCTACTGAAATGTTAGAAGTGATACGTAAAGAAAAAGGTTATCGCGTGCGTTCAATTATGGATATACGTGCCAAACCTAAGGGTGGATATTTGAAACATAAACAATTACAAGAAGTCTTAGATAAATATATACATCACAATAGTTTTGATAGTTTAAACATCGAATTTTACATCTGCTGTATAAATATACGTAAAGCAGAGGTGAAGTTTGTAGGAAAGGGAAACCAACTGAAAGAGTATGTAATAGCTTCATCATCTTTGCCTTTGGTGTATGAATATAGTATAATAGATGGCGTGGAATACGTAGACGGAGGATTGAAAAATAATTTTCCAGTAGAACCCCTTGTTGACGCTAAATGTGATAAAATCATAGGAATCAATGTTATAAACTTTACTCCTGCCGATACTTGCATCAAAGCCGATGAATTAATTCCCAATATCTATGCTATTATGGACGAAGCTATTAATGAAAAAAGATACCAGCAATGTGATTTTTATATCCCCATTAAAGGTTTGAATACCAGAAGATACAATATGTTTAGTTACAAACATTATATGGATATTTATCGTTTAGGCTACGAAAACATGAAAAAATACATAGAAGAAAATCCGGAAATTTTGCAATAGTAAACCTGCCTTTTTTCTGTTAAATTTTTATTTTTTCATTAGAATTTACGTTGAAATAAAACAACTTAAAAACAATTATGCAATATACGACCTATACAAATAAAAAAATCATTATTTTTGCAAACAAACAACAGCGTTTGTAAATTTCAATAAAAAAAACGATATATCTATGGAAGAAATGATAAAAAAACGTGTAGACATTTGGTTAAATGGAGCCTACGATGAAGAAACTAAAGCAAGTATCCGAAACATGATACAACATTCACCCGACGAACTTACCGACTCTTTTTATAAAGATTTGGAATTTGGTACGGGAGGCTTACGGGGAATAATGGGCGTAGGAACCAATCGCATGAATAAATATACCGTAGCTATGGCTACACAAGGATTGGCTAATTACATCAAACAAAATTTCCCCAATCAATCTACTTCCGTTGCAATAGCCTACGATTCACGTAATAACAGCAAATATTTTTCCGAAATTGTAGCCGATGTGCTTTCAGCAAACCATATTAAAGTTTATGTTTTTACTAAAATAACACCAACTCCCGAACTATCGTTTGCCATTCGTCTGTTAAAATGCCAAAGCGGAATTGTGATTACAGCATCGCATAATCCCAAGGAATACAACGGGTACAAAGTGTATTGGGAAGATGGCGGACAATTAGTTCCCCCTCACGACCGCAATGTGATAGCCCAAGCACAAAAAATCAAATCCTTAGAGGAGGTAAAATTTGAACGCAATCAAGATTTGGTTTCATACATTGATAAAGAAGTAGATGTCCCTTACATAGAGAAAATCAAGACTTTATCCTTACATCCCGATATTATTCAAAAGCATCATGATTTGAAAATTGTATACACGCCTTTGCATGGAACGGGTGTGTATATGGTACCTGAGGCACTGCGTGCATTTGGGTTTACCAATGTGTCGTTAGTTGAAAAACAGGCAATTCCCGATGGGAATTTTCCTACAGTACAATCGCCCAATCCCGAAGAAATAGCCGCTATGAGCATGGCAATTGAGCAAGCAAAATCCATAGAAGCCGATATTGTACTCGCCACCGACCCCGATGCCGACAGAATAGGAGTCGCCGTAAAAACGAAAAACAACCAATACGAACTTTTAAATGGAAATATGACATTGACTTTATTGGTTTATTATGTGTTAAAAGAGTGGAAACGAAAACAAAAAATAGACGGCAACCAATTTATTGTAAAAACAGTAGTAACTACCGAACTCGTAAGAGAAATAGCAGAAAAAGAAGGAGTTGAATGCATGGATGTATTGACTGGTTTTAAATACATAGCCTAAAAAATTCTCCTTTACGAAGGCAAAAAAGAATTTATACTAGGAGGTGAAGAAAGTTTTGGTTGCTTAGTAGGTGATTTTGTGAGAGATAAAGATGCCGTTATTTCGTGTGCCGTACTTGCCGAATTAGCAGCTGTAGCAAAAAATGAAGGTAAAACTTTGTATGACATATTGATAGATATTTACTTGGAGTATGGTTTCTATAAAGAACATTTAATTTCTATTACCAAAAAAGGACAACACGGTGCTAATGAAATCAAACAAATGATGGATGATTATAGAACCCAACCTCCAGTAGAAATAAATGGTTCTAAGGTAGTTAAGATAAATGATATATTATTATTACAAACAAAAGATTGTGTCAATCACACAACAAAACCCATAGATTTACCAAAATCAGATGTTTTACAATTCTTTTTAGAAGATGGCAGTAAAATTACGGTTCGCCCGTCGGGAACTGAACCTAAAATAAAATTTTATTTTAGTGTCAAAGAAACATTGCATCGCAAAGAAGATTTTGAAAAAATAAATATGAAATTAAATGAGAAAATCAACAATATTGTGAAAGCAATGAAGTTATAAAAAATAAAAAACATGAAATTTACAGTACAGCAAATTGCCGATGTAATTGGAGCAAAAGTAGAAGGAAACCCAGACGCCATCATTAGTAAATTTTCAAAAATAGATGCGGGAGAAGAGCAAGGTTTATCTTTTTTAGCCAATCCCAAATACACACATCATATTTATACCACAAAAGCTACGGCAGTGTTGGTAAGTAATGATTTTCAACCTACACAGGCTCTTGCCTGTACGCTGATACGCGTTGAAAATCCTTATCTTGCATTTGCTCAACTCATGACCATGTATCAAGCTAAAAATAGACCAATAGGAATCTCAAAACACGCAGCCATTGCCGAAAATGTACAAATAGGTAAAGATGTGTATATCGGTGATTTTGTTTCCATTTCTGAAGGCGTAGTGTTAGGCGACAATGTACAGGTATATCCGCATACATTTATAGGTGTCAATGTTAGCATTGGCAACAATAGCATACTTCATTCGGGAGTAAAAATATATCATAATTGCGTAATTGGTAACAATTGTACGTTTCATGCAGGTGCTATTATAGGTGCTGACGGTTTTGGATTTGCACCACAATCTGACAATCAGTATACTAAAATCCCCCAATTAGGAAATGTGATTATAGAAGATAACGTAGATATAGGAGCTCAAACCTGTATAGACCGCTCGACCATAGGCTCAACCATTATACGTAAAGGAGTGAAACTGTGTAATTTTATACAAGTAGCACATAATTGTGAAATAGGAGAAAATACGGTAATGGCAGCCATGTGTGGTATAGCAGGCTCTACTAAAATTGGGAAAAATTGTATTTTCGGAGGACAAGTAGGTGTTAATTGGCATTTGAATATAGGCGATAATGTACAAGTAGGAGCTCAAAGTGCTATCAGTAATAATTTGAAAGACAATAGTGTAGTATTAGGAACACCTGCATTCAATGCCTCGGATTGTATAAAGTCTTATGCTATTTTCAAACATTTACCCAGCGTAGTGCAACGTATTTCAGATTTAGAAAAGAAAGTAAAATAACATGCGTAATTTATACGAGTTTATTATTAAATACATTCATGTATTTCTGTTTATTTTTTTAGAAATTACATGTTTTGTGTTTATTTATAAATCAAGCTCTTATCGTCAATGGGCTTTTAATGTCTCGTCGAAAGAAATTACAGGTCCTGTTTTAAAATTACGCTCTACGTATAGGGAATATATTCAGTTGAAAAAAATCAATGAAAATTTGCTTGAAGAAAATAGAAAACTTTTATGCGTTTCCTATAACAGAGAATTGCAACTGTTGCAAACCATTACGGTGTTAGATTCTACGGCTAAGCCCATGTATGAATACCAAAAGGCTGATGTTGTAGAAAATACAATAAATTTACAAAATAATTATATTGTTTTAGATAAAGGAAAAAAGGACGGAATTACAGCCGATATGGGAGTTATTTCTCCTTTGGGAATAGTGGGCGTAGTAAAAGATGTATCACACAATTACAGCATAGTTCTTTCGGTTTTACATAAAAATTTTAGTATCAGTGCTAAAGTAAATACAAGCAATGTATCGGGAATTTTGGTTTGGAATGGGAAAAATCATACCAAAGCTCAATTGAAACACATTTCAAGTATAGATAATATTCAAATAGGCGACACCGTAAGCATTCAACATTCGCTTATTTTTCCAGAAAGTTATCCTATTGGAACTGTGGATTATATAAACAAACAAGTCAAGGGGGGATATTTTGAATTGGATGTTGTTTTGTTTGAAAAAATGGATAGAATAAATAAGGTTTGGATAGTAAAAAACAACTATACCGCAGAAATAACAAAACTAAAAAATAGCGTAGAAGATGAGTAGATTTATGTATGTGTTGAGTTTTTTTCTTTTGTTACTGTTTCAGGTTTTGGTATCAAAAAGTATAGCTTTGTGGGGAATTGTAACTCCCATGGCTTATATTTTATTTATTTTGATATTGCCTTTTCAAATGCCTAAATGGCAAGTTGTTGTATTGGGATTTGTTATGGGAATTTCTGTTGATTTGTTTACAGGAATCATGGGGCAACATGCCGCAGCAAGTTTACTTATTGCTTTTTTACGTACGATCATAGTGTCGGTAATTCCTACAAACATCAAATTTGAAGATCATTTGCGTCCCATACTGTGGGATATGCACTTTGTGTGGTATTTTCAGTATGTGTTGTATTTAACATTGATACATCATGTTACATTTTTCTTGTTGGATTCGATGAGTGTAATCAACTTGTTTATAATATTAGGTATTAGTCTTTTAAATACTGTTTTTACCGTTTTATTAATCTTTGTTTTTCAAGTTATTTTTTTCAAACCTTCATCAAGATATTAAGAAGAATATGTTTGTAACAAGTTTAATTTTCAGTTAATTATAACTATTGCTGTATTGTACTAATAATTTTAATCAAAAATGTACGTTTTAGTATAGTTACATTGAAATATTTACAATGAAAATAAAATCGTTTATATTAGTCCTATTGATGTTAATAATGGGAGGGAATCTTATTAAGGCTCAAACAGATGAGGTTACTTATCATACTGCTCCTATCCAGAAAGATACTTCAAAAATAAGGGATAATGATTGGCTGCGATACATGTCAGTTGGGGGTAACTTTGGATTACAAGTAGGGACTTATACACACATTGAAGCATCGCCTCACATAGCCTATCATCCAAAAGATTGGTTTTCTGTAGGATTAGGGGCTACATATATGTTTTTTCGGACTAAATACAGCCCGAATGAAATTTACAATACCCACATTATAGGAGGGAGTGTTTTTACAGAAGCTTATTTTTTAAGAATAGCATGCGTTCATCTTGAATATCAGCTCTTAAATTTTGATGATTGGAATCCAAAGGCAGGCGATCCTGTGCGTATATGGTCAAATAATTTTATGTTAGGAGGAGGTTTTTATCAAAAAACAAATCAACGGTCGGCTTTTTATTTGCTGCTATTGTATAACATAACAGACAAGCCCGAAAAAAACATTTTATCAAATCCAGTTTTCAAAGCGGGATTTACTATATGGCTAAACAAATAAATAATGAATCTAAGTAGGTTTATATCTAATAAAATACAAAAAAACAAAAGTCAACGTTTTTCCAAACCAGTGGTTGTTATATCCACAATAAGCGTAGCCTTAGGTGTTTGTGTGTTGATACTTGTATTTGCCATTACTACAGGCTTTCGTCAAGAGATACAAAATAAAATAGTAGGATTTGGCTCTCATATAGAAATAACCTATTATGATGATAATGAATCCTATCAGAAAAAACCCATCGAAAAATCACCTGTTTTTTTGGACGAAATAAAAGCATTACCTAATGTGGATTTTGTTCAGCCTTTTGCCATGAAAGCAGGAATCATTAAAATGAAAGATGAAATAGATGCTGTTGTTTTAAAAGGAGTTGACAAAGGATATAATTTGAGTTTTTTTGAAAAACACCTTGTACAAGGAAGAAACATACACATATCAGATTCAGTTTCTTCCAATGAAGTCCTATTGTCAGAAACAATTGCCAATCGGCTACAGCTGAAAATAGACGATAAAATGGTAGTTTATTTTGTACAAGAGCCTCCTCGTCAACGTGTTTTTAAGATTACAGGTATTTATAAAACCGACTTATCAAACTACGACCAAACCATTGCAATTTGTGATATAAAACACATACAAAAACTCAATGATTGGACAAACGAACAAATAGAAGGATTTGAAATAGAA